>JAZDJV010000088.1:0-28823 GCA_043803585.1 Microcaldota archaeon
GCCGGAAGCCTTACGAATCTGACGTGCGGCTCGACCGGGGTCTCGCTCGCGTTCACAAGGTTCAGAGATTTTATCGCGCTCTCAGCAGCCTCGATTATCGAGTAGGGCTTTGTAATCAACTCGTCAGCCAGGTCAGTGTCAAACTGCTCAAGCTTGCCGTATTCGATTTCAAGCGTTTTTTTCTCAGGAAAGTGCTCCGCTATCTTGTCAAGCTCGTTCTTGTAGACAGTGCTGAAGAACTCCTCGAATTTCTGCGTATAAGCTGTTGTGACGTCCGGCATGAAATATTCGCCCCTTCTCTGTTAGAATCAGCGGGTTATATTTGGGGGATTGGGGATATAAATTACTGCCGTCTGAAATCATTTGAACTGGTATTTCGACCACGGGTCGTATGAAGAAGAGCCCGTCTGCCCGGCTTTTTTGCTCGGAGAAGCTGGGAAAAGCTTCCCTTTGTACTTAAAGAGCACCAGAACGGCGATAAGGGCGATTGCGATGATTACATAGGTCATGTTTATTCCGCCTGCGGGCTTGACCACCACCGGATCGCATAAACATGTGCTTGTGTTAAGTGCATAGCCCGAGTCGCAGGTTATGTCGCATCCTTCCGGGATGTAATTGGTTATTATTCCTTTTATTTCGTCTATCCCCGATTCAATGTCATCGTATTTCAGTTTGACCGCCAGGCATAGGGTCACGTTTTTGTCGGCGTCGCAGTTCGACAGGCTCTGATTGATCAGATCCCAGAGCTCGTCCATTTTGCTTTTTATGCCAGAATAAGTATCTGGTATCTCTTTTTCTGTTATGTTCTCCTGCAGAATGCCATACTGGCCAGAATAATTCATCAGTTTTATCTGTATGTCAGCCCTTTCCCGGGCATCTTCGCCGTTTTCAATTCTTTCAATAAGGGTAGAATAAAATTGGCTTACTTTTGTGTCAAGCCCGTCAAATATGCTGTCAACAATGACTTTGTTTGAATCCATTTCCGCGGACTTCACGTCCACGCTGTTTTCCAGTGAAACAGAATCAAGAAAAACATTTATCAGGAGGCTTCTTTCGTCACTTGTAAGCTCGCCTGCGGCGTGCTTTTCATTGACCTCGGTTTTGAATTCTGTTGAAGCATCCGCGGCATATGATATAGACTCAAGGAGGCTGTTCTCGGATGAGAACATTGAACTGAAGCTGGAAGCAAGGGAGTCTATATCAGATACGCTGGCCCCATCAATCGTTGTAATCAGAGTCAGCTTCAGCCGGATTTCCGACACCTTGTCCATCAGATTGTCCGCGTATTCAGAAGCGCTGTTTATTGTGCTTTCAAACGCGCCAAGCTTTGTAAATGAATCGTAAACAGTTTTGTTTACATACGGTTTTACGTCGCTGTTAAGCATTTCGAGTTTTCCGTTCAGGCTGTATTTTGTGCTGCTTGCAAAATCAGAAACAGCGCTTAAGACCTGGTCCAGGTTGTTTTCCTTGAAAAAGTTGGCCACATAATGGGTTTTTAGCGCGTCTTTCACGCTTTCGTCTGATTCAACCAGGCCCGTATCAACGTTCACAGGGATCATGGCCATCAGCTGGCCAACTCTTTTGATTTCAAACACCCAGTAAAGGCTTGAGCCGCCGTAAACCTGCATCTGGGGCGCCATGTTCGGCTGTTCGTTTATGAATATGTAAGGCCCCGCCGCAGTTTGGGCGTCGCTCACGCTCACTGCAGCGAAGCCTGAGGCGGCCGTAATCACGGCGAGGATGGCTGCTGCTATCCACGAAATAATCATCCGCATTCTGTCGCTTGCCATGCTCCCAGCCTAATCAAAAAGAGAATATAAAGGTTCTGCGGTGGATGGCCGCAGAAGATTTGATTTGGATTTATCAGCTCCCGTTTGTGCTGTGATTCATTCCACTTGTTGAAGTGCTGTTCCCTCCGCCGCCCCCACTGCTGCTGTTTGTGCTTGTGGCGTTTACAACTCCAGAATAATTTCCGCCAGCCCCGCCAGAGCTTGTTTCATTTGTCGGCACAGAGGCGCCACCTCCGCCGCCAGAGCTGGAATTCATCGTCGGGCAGCCGTCGTCAGGCATGTCAACGCATCCGCTCCATTTGTAAATTGTTCCACTGCTTGACGTTGTCATTACACAGAATTTCATGCCTGTGCATCCCTGCGAGGTTGTGCACCAAGCTGTTGCGCCAGGTTCGCATTCTTCTGTTTGATTTGTCAGGTATGAAACGCACGCGCCGTTTGCATCATGTGCATAACCATCAAAGCACACTGTTTTGACGCCGCATTTCCCGTTGCTTGCGTAGTATGTCGTCGATAAATTTTCATTTTGCTCGCAGTATGCAACATAATATCCATTCTGCGCAATTGTTGTGGGTATCGGGCACGCTTCGTATTCTGTTTTCCACTGTCCGTTTATACACACTGAGTATTTCAGCATGCCGCCTGAGCAGATTTTTTCAGTTATCGCCCCCTCTTCGCATGTGGTCTGCGATGGGCAAGCCGTTTTCGGATTTTCAATGCACTTCAATTCGTCGCTGTCAGTGCAGATGCACCAGCTGACTTTGGTTCCGTCGCTGCACATAAAAGACGTCGGCTCGCAGCCAATCTGCCCCTGTTCTGTCGGACTGCCGCCGTCAAAAACGATAAAAGTCGCGTATTCAAAATTCTCATTTGCCTCCAAAAGGGTGATGACAGCCCTGCCTTCTGTTACTGACTGTTCGTTTGTTATCGTGCGCTTGGTTTCCCAGTTGCCGTTTGCGGCATCGCTGTATTCAACCACGACTGTTACGACAGGTTGAGATGCGTCTGTCGAATCTGTGCTTGATTCCGCTTCTTCCCAAAACCCGGCAAGCCTTATTTTGTACGGATTTCCGTGGCTATCAAACAAATCAGTTATTTTGACCGGCTGGCCAAGCTTAAGCTGGAATTTCTGGCCGGTTGTTGCGTAAATTCCATACATGCTTTCTTCCACGCTTGTTTCGTTTGTGACAACACCAATCGGAGTTATAATCCCGATTCCGTTGTTGTTTCCGCTTTCTTCACCGTACTCATAAATTCCCTTGGTCAGCGATTTAAGCATGTCGGCGAGCTCGCCCGTGCAGGAGTCCAGAAGCTCGATGGTTGTAAGGTCAGAGTCAAATGTTATCGCGTCTGTTGGTATGGCGCACGTCATTTCCTTTCCTTCAAACGCCGGAACGCTTTCAAATTCGTCAATCATTACGCTGATTTCGCAGGCATCATCCGTGCCCCCTTTGATTTCCAGGCTCGTTGTTATTCCAGAATCATTCAAAGTTGCTATTGCCGGCGAGCAGGTTTTTGCGTACAGGGCGAAACAAATAGGATCGTCGCCGCAATCTTTTACTCCGCCGCCCACGCAGCCGGTTAATCCGACTATAACAGTCAATAATACAATTAGTATAGCATATTTCATCAAAATCACCTTGATTACATTAGGCCGGACTGATATAAAAAGAATGAGTTTTGGTTAGGCGCAGGAATCTAAGAATTCTCAATCGCTTCCATCATTTTCTTGACTGCCTGGTAAGCCTCTTCGGATTTGCCCTTGTCCGGGCCGCCGCCTTTCCACTCCATGTGGTCGTAAATCTTTGTTTCTCCGATTTTTCCGCCGAGGATTGAAGCGGCTTTTTCGGCCATAGCTTTTATGTTGTGCGGGCATTCGGTGCCCCTGACTGCGTAAACCATGCCCGTTGAAATGAGAACGACGCCCGCCTTGCTGTCCTCTTTGATGCGCTTTCTGCCGATTTCCTGCAGCATTTTCATGTCGGCGTGGCCTATGAACTCAACGTTGTCCTCAAGCTTGTATTCGCTTGCTTTTGAAATCGACTCTTTTCTGATCTTCTTGAACTCCTCTCTGTATATTCCGTCAAGCTCCCGCAGAGATTTGTCCCCGAGCCTGAGGTTTGAGTTCATTTCAAGTATTTTCTTCATCAGCGTCGCGGTTTTCTCATCTTCCTCTGTGTCTGAAAGCTCTTCGTAGTCCTTGATCGCTTCGTTTCCCGCGACAAATTCAATTCTTATCACGCCGTCCTGTATTTTCTTTGCGCGCAGAATTTTTATCCGCTCAACCTGGCCCGTGCTTGTGCAATGCGTTCCTCCGCAGGCCTCAACATCAAAGCCAGGTATCTCGACTATCCTCAGTTTTTTTGAAGGCACGGCTCCGCCCTGATAAATCCTGAAGCTGAATTTTTCCTCAGCCTCTTCCCTCGGAAGCACGTGCGTGTTAACAGGAATATCCCTCGAAATCTCCTCGTTTGCAGTTTTTTCAATCTCATCAAGCTGGGTCTGGCTCGGTATTTCATAGTGCGTGATGTCAAGCCTGGCTTTGTCGATTTTTTTCTCAGATCCAGCCTGCCAGATGTGCTTGCCCAGCACTTTCTGGCACGAACCGTTGATAATGTGCGTGCCTGTGTGGTGCCTCATCAGCTGTTTTCTGCGCTTTTCGTCAACCCTCCCGTGGACAAGCGTTCCCTTGACAAATTTGCCTTCTGTTTCGTGCAGTATTACGTCCTCTATTTTCTGCACGTCCTTTACTTTGAACCTGTCAATGTAGCCCAGATCATAATCCTGTCCGCCTGACTCTGGATAGAACGCCGTCTTGTCAAGCACAATATACTGCCTGTCTCCAAGATCAAAGCATTCAAGCACGTAAGCCTTGAAGTCGTAGACGCCGTCACTATAATACAGCTTCTCAGTTTTCGGGAAGTTTGTCACGTCAAAGACGTGCTTCTCCTTTTTCTGCCTTGCAGGCTTGTGAAGCTCTGTGAGCCTGCCGTAGAAATCTTCCGGCAGATTAACCTCAACTTTCATCCCCTTTGCGATTTCGTGCACCAGCTCGGGCGTTATTCCGTCTGAATCGTAAAGCGTGAGCATTTTCTCAATTGTCAAATCCTCAGGATTTTCAAGCTCTTTCTCAACAATGGCCTTGGCTCTTTTCATCGTCTCCCTGTACTTCATCTCTTCGTTCGCGATTATGTCGCGCGTGTCTGTGATTGTTTTCATGAATTCGGGGAACAAGGGCTCGAGATATTTGGCGTGCATTTCGGCGATTTCGCCGAGGTCAACATTCCATTTGTACTGGTCAATGAATCCGAAAGCCCTGCGCGCAATCACCCTCAGGTTGTGCCCCCCGCCTGCGTTTGACGGCAGCATGCCGTCTGAAATGGCGAACAGAAGAGCCCGCGCGTGGTCTGCGACAGCGTAAAGGGCCTGCACTGGCTCGATTTTTTCCATCAGCTCCTGCTTTGTCACGCCGAGCTGTTTCGCGACTTCGTCCCTTTTCTGGCTCAGATCGCCGACGTCAATGTCAAGAGCGCCCGCGACTTTGGCGTACCCGTCAAAAAATTCGCGGTCATACTGGACGCCTGTTTTGTCAAACAGCTTTCCCATCACGTCGCCGAAAGCTGTCTCATAGGCAGTCGGCGTGCCGTTCATGTACCAGCACAGCCTTTCAAGGCCCCAGCCCACGTCAATAACTTTCAGGGGGAGCTCCTGTTCTTTTCCGTCAGCGTCAAGCGTGAACTGCATGAACACGTTCGTGGTCACTTCAAGCCCGTCGACCATCGTCTCCACGCACGGCCCATAAACAGACATGTCAGGCATGGCCCACACGCCTTCAATATAGGTTATTTTCTTGGGCTCGATTTCAAGAACCTGCGTAAGAAAATCGTAGCTCAGATGCAGGCACTCGTCAATCCAGTAGTCGCCGAAAGCGTGCTGCCCGGGCATCATAAATCCCGTCAGGTGCCTGCCTGTCACGCCGACATTGGCGATGTCGTTGAATCTAAGGCACAGCTGGGGCACAATCAGCTTTTTGTTCGGATATTCGAACACGACTTTGTCAGACTCGATTCTCTGAAAATCGACAATAGAAGCGATTGTAAAATCAAGATTGGGAATCCACCTGCATACCACAGGGTATCTTTTCACTGACTTGTGTCCGCGCGAAACAAAAAACTCCTCGATTTTTCTCCACGTCTTCAGGTAGTCCCAGTCTTTTTTCTTTTCGCCTATGAATGTGTACTGGTCGCACGGAGGGTCTCCGCAGGTCGTTCTTTCGGGGTCAGCTGACCAGTAGAATTTTCCGCATTTTGAGCACTGCCTGCGCTCAAATCCTTTCTCCTTGAAGAGCGGCACTTCATAGTACTTCTTCCAGTTCTTCTGGAACTTTTCCCCTACTTCCGACTTTGTGACCATTTTTTTTACCTCATCTTGCCCCTCTTTCTGAAAATCTGCGTGGCCAGTTTTTGTCCTCTTTTTGAAAGATGAATTCTGTAAAATTCTGATGATTCATTACCAGTTCTAATAAGACTCTTGGAAGCTTTAAACGCCTGCTCTTTAGTCATCCCTTTTTCTTTCAGCGATTCGTAAATGTCAGCCATTGAAAGCAGCTGTTTTCCCCTTTTCAAATGCTTTTTTCTAAGGTCCATCCTTCTTCCCTTTTCAGTTCGCGAATAAGTGCGGTGTGCCTCTTTTGCTTTTTCAGATCGGCTGTATCTTTCACGTGTTTCTTTTCCTTTTTCAGACTGATCGTATTTTTGCCGTGCTGCTTTCCCTTTCTCAGACCAGTTGTATACCGTTTGGTAAGTCGGCTCCAGCCCAAACGCAATGTTCAGATTTTTTGTCAGGCTTTTTCCTGCCCTTGTATCCACTTTTTCTGCCTCTTCTTTAAGTCTTTGTAAGAAATCAAGCTCTTCATTCTCGGTTCTTTTAGCGGTGGTTTGAAAATAATGAAAAATGCGATTAATGCCAAATTGTCTATTTTTTTCCAACTCTCTGATTATGTGATTCATCTGCTCTTTGTCTTCAGCCGTGGTCATAAAATCAGTTATCCTTACGGGTTATTTAAGTATTTCTCCGCCGCTTTTCGGACCTTTTCCTTGTCCTCGGCCCTGCAGTACACGGAGAAAAGCTCGCTTGTGCCCGTTCTCTTCGAGAGGGCGCGGGCCACGGAAGAAAGCGAATAGAGATTCTCGATCTCGCCGTTTTTCCTGAGGATGTTTATCGAAGTCTGCTTGAACCTCGGCTCTGACACGTTCAGCGCGTGCGCAGGCAGGCTGACAAGCACGTACCCTTCTTCGATTCCGGCCTTCTGGCACAGCGATTCCTGTATTCTGTCCTGCCCTATCTCAATGAGCTTGTTTATCCTCTGCACGTCTTCGTTCCTCACTTTCAGCGAGCTTATCTCGTAGGCTCTTTTGAAAAGTTTTCTGTAGATTATTCTGTCAACAATGTCCGAGCAGTATTTGCCCTGCTCTTTCAGCTTCTGGAGAAGCATGCCGTCTGTCATGAAATAAAAGTCAGGAATCTCCTTCAGCGCCCGTTTCATCGCCGACTCAAGCATCCTTTCGGCGATCTGCGCAGTGTGGTGCACGTAAACAGTGGCGTACATGTGCTCGCGCGCAATCAGGAAAGATTCAAGCGAGCTTATGCCCTTTTCCAGGAAAACCATTTCGTTGTTGAGCACTTTCATTACGTTTATCGTCCTTTCAATGTCAATCAGGCCGTATGAAGTGCCCGAGTAGTAGGCGTCTCTTGCCAGATAGTCCATCTGGTCGGCGTCAATCTCGCCGAAAATCATTTTCTGGACAGATTTTTTTCCGCCGTACCTTTTGCACACAAGGTCAGCCACGTCCTTCGGATTCAGCCCGTTCTTTTCAAGAATTTCCGGAATCTGGCCCGCGCCCATGTACGGCGCCTTCTCTTTCCCTGTTATCAGATTGGCTGTGAATTCCATGTGGTCTTTTTCAAAAAGAGGCTCAAGGGTGTGCGAAAACGGGGTGTGCCCCAAATCATGAAGCAGTCCGGCTGCCTGCACGAGATTTTTCTCTTGTTCAGGCACTTCAAGCTTCTCTGCTATCTGCGTCGCTACAGTCGAGACGCCGAGCGAATGCTCAAGCCTCGTGTGATTCGCGCCGGGATAAACGAGCTTTGTCAGGCCCAGCTGAAGAACCCAGGCCAGTCTCTGCACTTCGGGCTGCTCGATTAGCTGCTCCTGAAGTCCGCTCAATACAAGATGCCCGTGCACAGGGTCGTTGATTGATTTTCCCATGCCTTATTTGTTGAAATTATGTTTAATAAAGACGGCGGTGTACATCTTTTTCATGACATTAAAAGAGCAGGGCCTGCTCAAGATTTACCAGCGCGTGTTCGACGAGTACACGCTGCGCGAGCTTGTGAAACTGTCGACAAAAGGTCATTTCCAGTCCCTGGACTTTCCGATTTCAACCGGGAAAGAGGCCGATGTCTACCGCGCGACAAAGCGCGGGGGCGGGTACATCGCGATAAAGATTTACAGAATTGAAATGTCAAACTTCAGAGCCATGCAGAACTATATGATAGGCGACCCGCGCTTCAGAAAAACCGCCATGGACAAAAGAAGCATTGTCACCCAGTGGTGCCAGAAGGAGTACAGGAACCTACTTGACGCGCGCAAGGCCGGCGTGAGGGTGCCGAAGCCGATAAAGGCTGTTAACAACATTCTTCTTATGGAGTTTCTCGGCGACAGCAACGGCTGTCCAGCTCCTCTGCTCAGAAGAGTGGCCAAAATTGACGACAAAAAAATCGTGAGCGAGTGGATTCGATACATTGGGCTCTTATGGAAAAAAGCAGGTATTGTGCACGGCGATTTGAACGAGTATAACACGGTGATCAAGGGAAGAACTCCTTATCTTATAGATATCGGACAGGCAATGTCAGTCGAGCATCCGACTGCCAAGGATTTGCTGAAAAGGGACCTGCTGAATGTCAGCAAGTACGCGAAGAAGCACGGCGTGAAGTTCGACGCTGAAAAGGAGTTCGAGAAGCTGGCGGGACAGTAAAAAAGGAAAGCTATATAAACAAAAGTTAACATATCTTAATTATATTTAACATGAAATTTCAGTTGGCGGCTGATAGCCATGATAATACATAACTCCATTGAAGGCGTGCTGGCCACCCCCTCAAAAGCGAAGGTGGCGCGCTTTCTGCTCAGAAGCAAAAAAGAGGAGCAGACGAGCTCCGAGATAGCAAGGGCTGTCAGCCTGTCAGTTCCTCAGTCAATAAAGTCGCTCAGAGCGCTTGAAGAAGACGGCGTCGTCACTTACAGGACCATTGGGAAAGCAATGGTGTGGAAGCTTAATTCTGATAGTTTTATGCTGAAAAAATTGAAAAGCGTCTTTCAGGATCCGATTGACATTATCAAGAAAAAGCTGAAGGCGCTGAAAAAACACTGTTACAAGGTGATAATATTCGGCAGTGTCGCGAGGAAAGAGGAGACAAAGAAAAGCGATCTGGACCTCTGCCTTGTTGCTGACAATCAGAAGTACAAAAAAGAGCTTGATGAGCTTAGGTATGAAATTTTGAAGGAGTTCGGAATCGTCGTGTCTGTTGTAACCTTCAAAAAGAGCGAGTTTGAAAGCAAGAAAAGCAAACTGCTTGATGAAATAAGGGAGGGGACTGAGCTGTGAAAGCGCGCCCAGTTGAAAAATTCAAGTACGCAAACTTTGAGAAAAAGGCTGACGAGTTTTACGCTTCAATGCAGGAAGCGCTGCAAAAAAGAAGATGGAACGCAGTCGGATTAACCGGAATCCACTGCGCGATAAGCTGTTGCGACGCCTTAACCGCTTACTTTTTGGGCAAGCGCAGCGCCGGCGAAAGGCACGAAGAAGTTGTTGAACTGCTTAAAGAAATAAAATCAATCGATGAAAGCGAAAAAAAGGCGAGGATAACCCAGATTTTGAACATCTTAAAGCCGAAAACAAAAGTTTCTTATGACAGCGAAATTTTCAGGGAAAATGAGGCGCTTGATCTGGCGAAAAGAGTTGAAAGATTTTATGAATGGGTTAAATCAATCCTGCAAAAGGAGAGAGGACTGTGAATAAAGCAAAAATCAAAGCCTTTTTGTTCGACGTCGACGGCACGCTTGTGTCAGCAGACGCCGTGATTCACGCGGCTCAGGTCACGATGAAAGAATTCGGACTGAGAGTGCTGACGAAAAAAGAGATTTACGAAAAGCTGATGGGCGGCGTGATTCCGAGGGCTTTTCCCGAAATTTACGGCATCAGCGTTGAGAAAGCGCTTGAAGTTGAAAAAAAGTACATTAAGAATTACAACAAAATGCACGAACAGCATGTAATTCCGCATGCTGTGGAAGTTCTGCGTGCGCTTAAGAAAAGAGGCATGAAAATCGGCATTGTCACGACAAAAAGCAGGGCCACGGCTGAAACAGCCCTCAAGTCCTGCGGGCTTGATTACGACGAGCTTGTGAGCGCCGACGACGTGAAGCCTGACGAAATAAAGCCGAGCCCGATTCCAATAATAAAAATCTGCAGAATGCTGAAGATTGAAGCGGAAAATGCAGTTATGGTCGGCGACATGGACGTTGACGTGATCGCAGGCAAAAGAGCAGGCTGCGCAATGGCAGTCGGCATCACCACCGGCGTCCACGACAGAAAGAAACTTAAACAGGCAGGCGCTGATTATATTATAGATGACTTAAAAGAGATTTTGGAATTGGTGAAATGAAAATGAAAAAAAAACTGAAAACCACCGACACAACCATTGACGAACTGCTCATTCCGAAAGAAAGAGTGGGCGTGCTCATCGGAAAGAAGGGCGAAGTGAAAAGAAAGATTGAAAGAGAGTGCGGCGTGAAGCTTGAGATTGACTCCGAGGAGGGCGAAGTGATGATTGAGCGCCCCTCAGAGGGCAGCCAGGCGCTTGACGGGCTCAAAGGGCTTGACATAATCAGGGCGATTGCACGCGGTTTTGCCCCTGCAAAAGCTTTTAAACTTTTGAAACCAAATATATGCATTGACATAATTGACCTGACAGACTATGTCTCGAAGAAATCCATGCGCAGGGTTAAGTCAAGGCTGATCGGCGCGCACGGCAAATCAAGGTCATACACTTCAAGGCTTACAAAAACAGAAATTGTTATATATGGCAAGACAGTATCACTCATCGGTGAGCTGGAGAACGTAGAAATCGCAAAAAGAGGTCTGATGAAGCTGGTGAAAGGAAGTTCGCACAGCTCGGTATTCACGTTCTTGGAAAGAAACAGGCTGTAATATAACGATATTGAGAGAACAAGCCTTACAAATTATGATAAGATAAGGGATAGACTATGGCTGACGTAAACATTCACAAGGATTTTCAGGAGCACAGCATCGCTGAGTTCTTCAAGAAAAACAGGCAGATGCTTGGCTATTCGGGCAAGATAAAATCACTGACAACTGTCGTGCACGAATATGTCACGAACTCTGTCGACGCCTGCGAAGAGGCGGGCATACTGCCTGAAATTTATGTCAAGCTTGAGAGGCACGGGCCCGAGCATTTTAAAGTCATTGTCGAGGACAACGGCCCCGGCATGTCAAAGAATATCGTTCCGAAAGCCTTCGGCACAATGCTGGCCGGAACAAAGTTCCACAGGTTCCAGCAGGCGAGGGGGCAGCAGGGCATAGGAGGCTCAGGCTGCATCATGTTTTCCCAGGTCACGACAGGAAAGCCGACCAAAGTCATAACTTCGCAGGGCAAAGGCACTGTTTATGAATGCAACCTGTCAATTGACGTCAAGGCAAATGCTGCGCAAATTCAGGATCCGAAAGAGTATTCCGGGCACATGAAAGGCACAAGGCTTGAGTCTGAGATAAAGGATGTCAAATACCAGAAAGGCGAATATTCTGTTGACGAATACCTCAGAAGGACGGCACTCGCAAATCCGCACGTCAAAATAACTTACATTGACCCTGAGAATCTGACCACTGTTTACGACAGGGCGGTCGGCGTTATACCAAAAAAAGCCAAGCCGACCCAGCCGCACCCGAAGGGCGTGGGCGTTGACGACATCATGTCGCTTTCGTCTGCCACAAAAGCCAGAACAGTGTCGTCATTTTTGACAACCGAACTTACGAGGTTCAGCTCGCATAAGGCAAAAGAAATGCAGGGCATGATTACGTTTGACATTAACAAAAGGCCGCAGGATCTGAGATGGAACGAGGCCGAGGAGATAGTCAAGGCGTTTGAGAAAATGTCTTTTATTGCCCCGCCCACGGACTGCCTGATTCCGATCGGCGAGAAGCACCTTGAGAAGGCCCTTGACAATATCCTGAAGCCTGATTTCAAGACAATCCTTGAAAGACCGGCTTCAATCTACAGGGGTGGAGTGCCGTTCATAATTGAAGTGGCTCTTGCATACGGCGGAAAGTCAGGAAAACTCACTGAAGAAGAGGCGACAGGCAAAAGCAAAACAGACATAGTTGAAGACGGGCTCGGAATTGAGCCTACAAACCAGATCGAAATAATGAGGTTTTCAAATAGGGTTCCGCTTCTGTTTGACGCAGGCGGATGCGCCATAACGAAGGCAGTCAATTCTGTTGAATGGAAAAGATACAAGTTAAATGAAGGGTCTCCGATGTCGATTCTCATTAATTTTACTTCTGTCCACGTGCCGTACACGGGCGCCGGAAAGGAGTCAATTGCGGACGACGAAGAAGTGACAAAAGAAATCAGGCTTGCGCTGATGGACGCGGGCAGAAGGCTCGGCCAGTTTGTTTCTGGCCAGAGGAAACAGTATGAAAGAACCCAGAAAATACAGACTCTGCTCGTTTATATCCAGCCTGTTGCTGAGGCCCTGGCGAAAATCACGGGCGAAAAAGAGGATATTCTGATTAAAAAAATGAAAGCAATTGTCGAAACAAAATACACCGGCTCGGAGGACGAGGACGGCGAGTCAGAAGAGGGCGCCGGTGAAGAAGAGAACGGCGAAGAAAACGGCGATGATGAGTGATCTTTGGAGATGAAAGGGAATGGCCAAAAAAATCAAAAGAATGGAATTTGAAAAGCACAAGTCAACAGAAAGCGAGAAAGAATGCATGAAAAAGATTGAAGACCTCGCAGCAGGCCTTATCCGCTCCATCAAAAAAGACGAGTCTCCTGAGATGTACATCCCCATCAGAGGCCTGGCGAACACCAATTTTGACGCAAAGCAGCAGATGCTTCAGCTCGGCGACAAAAAGTCAACAAGAAAATACATGAACACGGCCCACACGAGAAAATTCATGCAGACAATGCTTGTCGCCGAATTCTGCTACAACCACCTGCTGAAAGAGGGCGTGCACACTTCAATCAGGGACATGTATTACGGCTTATTGAGGACGCTCCCCAATTCAAAGATAAACACGCTGAATGACCAGACAGAATCAAACCAATGCGCAGAGGACGTGGAAATTTCGCTTGACCTGATAAGAGAAAATTTGAATCTGATTGCAACGCCGAAAGGCAGGGTTGTCGGAAACGCCGTGATTGAAGACATCGGCGACACCATTGACTGGAGCAAAATGGGCTCGGGCGGATGGGCCATCCCTTCAAACGTTGATGACATAAAATTCAAGGAAGTTTCTGCTGATTATATTTTAGTGATAGAAAAATACGCCGCATTTGCCCGTCTTAACGAGGACAAGTTCTGGAAAAAACAGAACTGCGTGCTTTTCACGCCGGAGGGTCAGTCGTCAAGAGGGCTTAAAAGAATTGTGCAGAGGCTCTCCACGGAAAAAAAGCTTCCGGTTTATGTCTGCACTGACGGCGACGGATACGGCTGGTATATTTACTCAACTTTGAAATACGGCTCAATGGCCCTTGCCCACACTTCATCCAGGCTGGCCACGCCGAAAGCCCAGTTCATGGGCCTGACAATGGACGACATCAAGAATTATGATCTTGAGAAATACACAATCAGGGCCGAGACAGTCGACCTGAAAAGAGCGAAGGAGATAAAAGCATACCCCTGGTTCCAGAAAAAAGAGTGGCAGAGGCAGCTTGACATGGCGCTGTCGTCGCAGAAAAAGGCTGAGATAGAGTCCCTGACCTCAAAAGGCATCAGGTTCCTGACCACAGACTACCTGCCTGATAAGATTGAGAACAAGGATTTCTTACCGTAATTGATTAAAAGGATGAAAAAGTAATATTATTGCACGAATTATAATGCAAGATGTGAAATAATACGAACAAAGATGAAAATCAAAAGGAGAACATCAAATGAAGATTTTAACAGCGCAGTCAAAGCTGAGCCTTTTTGAGGAAGTCCAGTCGGTGAAATCTGGCGAAAAAGAGGTTTACGTTTCTCTGAGGCCGACTATGGAAATAGTCAACAAGATCCTTGAGCGCTCCCCGTCGTTGAAAACAGTTTCGTGCCCGAAATCGCTTTACCTGCAGGTGTCGCGCAAGGTTTTCAAGAGCCTCGCCGACAAGGGAATACAGATTAACGCGGGCGAATGGAAGGCTGGAAGGCCGATGAAGCACGACATTGAGCTGATAAAAGAAGTGATAAAGCAGCGCGCGGACGGCAAAGGGGCGAAGAAAATCGCCGAGGACATAAACATCCCCCTGCGCACGGTTTATTTCTACCTGAGAAACGGCGTGCCCGAAACAAAAACATCGCCCGGCTCAGGCGCAGAGGTTTTTTAAACATCATTTTCTCAAATTATCCCCGCATGCCTCGGTAGCTCAGCCGGTGGAGCATCCGACTGTTAATCGGAAGGCCGTGAGTTCAAATCTCACCCGAGGCGCTCTCCCTTTTTTTCAAAAAGAAAAGGTAAGGTTTGCAATGCACAGTAAAGAAAGTATGTGTGCATTGAAACCTCAAAGCAGCGAAGCTGCTTTGCAGGTATCAAAAGAAATTTACAGAACGTATCAATGCATCTAATTTTATCAAATGCAGCTTGAAAATCAGCAGAAATCCTGCGTTATGTAAACTGTTTCGTTTTCAGCGATTGCAACGCCTATTCCTTCTGTTTCCCATTCAGGCTTGAGCAGGTTGTCCCTGTGCGCCGCGCTGTCCATCCACCCCTGCACAGTTGACTGCGCGAGGTCCTCGAATGTTTTGTAGTCAGAGTGGTCGTACGTTCCGTTGACGTAATAGTTCATTGACACCAGGTAGTTTCTGTACAAATTTTCCCCGCCTGTCAGGAAAGTGCTTGTTCCGATGCTGATATAGCATGAGAAATTAAGCTCGTCGTATCTCGATTTTGGAGTTGAGCCGTCCAGCCCAATGTGGTCAAAGAAACCTTCTACTGCCATGTAATTGCTGTATTTGCGGGCAACAGCCTGCAGATGCTTGTTGAATTCCAGCTCGCCTGCTCCATATTCAACTCTTAGTTCGTTCACAATCTCGTGGATGCGCAGCTCAAGGGCGTTGATGTCAATCCCGTTGCTCTCGTTCGGCCCGAACAGCGAAGGCTCGGGAACGTAATCAACAATTGTATTGTCCCCGTTTCCGTTGTAGCAGCTGCTGCATCCATTGCAGCCGCTGAGAAATAGCATGACGCTGATTGAAAGCAAGGCAATAACTTTTTCATTTTTCATAATTTCAAGTCCGCCAGATTCCTGCGCAGGGAGGCCAGCGCTTCGACGCGCGCGACAGGATTTTTTTCAGCCTTAATCTGCTCGTAGGTATCTACATCAAGCAGGTTTTTTAATGCGATGCCGAGCTCTTCGCAGGCCTGCGAAACAGCTTTGTAAGTGTCAGAGTCAGGCTTCAGATAGCAGTAAACATGCTTGTAGTGGTTTTTGTGCGCTTTCAGATAAGCGAACACTCTTTTCATTGTGACTTCCGTGTATTCTTTCCTGATTTCAGGCGTTTCCTCCCACTCGGGCCAGTCATAGGCGCTGAAAGGGTAGTGGCCGTTGAACTCCATAGGGATTACGCCGGGCGTTGAAACCACGACGCTGTGCATCTGTTTTGCGGCCCCCGTCTGTTTCAAAACCCTGAAAATTTCCATGTGCGTCTGCGACCTTGAATAGGGCTTGCGCGCAGAGCAGGGCAGAAACAGAAGGAATTTCTTGTCCGCAGGGGGCTTGTAAAATCTTTCGAAATAGTCCTGCCACACGTTGAAAAACGGATGATTAAGAATTTCGGAAGTCGCCCCTTTCAGCAGTTTCTTCTGCTCATTTGGAAATTTCGGCAAAAACATGTAGTTCTGCGCGTCTGTCTCAATATGCGGTTTGTGCTTGTATTTCTGGACAAGCTTGTTGAATTCATCCTCGCTGATAGGCTTCCATTTTCCGCTTATCCAAAGGTCAAACAGCTTCGCCTTCGAGTGCGGAAAAGTGTTGATGAGCACGATTGAATCGCTGTATTTGTCAGCGAATTCGACACTTGGGTCAAGGTTCTCTGGTTTTGAAAACGGCATGTTTACCATCAGATAAGTGCGCACTTTGTGCCCTCTTTCGTGGAGAAGCTCGGCTGCTTTTGCAAAATCTTCTTTTGTGAACCCCTTTCCGTAATTTTTGAGGACAGTGTTGTCAGCGCACTCAAGTCCTATCGCCACATTGAGCTCAAGCCCTGTGAAATCCTTGAGGCTGTCGTCTGTCACAAATTCAGGCCTGCTTTCAATTGTCAGCTTTTTGACTCCCTTTTCGCGGACATAGTCAGCGAACCATTTCCTGAATTCAGGGCTGAACTGCTTGTTGTCAAGGAAAGAGCCTGAAGCGAATATCTTCAGCTCGTCAGTTCTGCCTATGTCAGCTGCCTGCACCTTTCTCTTGCACGCTTCCATGTCAAACGGCGCCTCAAGCTGGCCCCATCCGCACGCAAAGCACTTGCCCCAGCTGCATTTTCCGCTTGACAGAATGAGAGTTTTTACGGTCATTTTGATTTGCCTCTTAGTCATTTCAAATTCTTTTTGAAATTATTATAAGCAACGTCATCAACAATTATTTTTCCATCAATTCTTTTATTGTGCAAATGGTCGAATAATTCTGTTGCAGTTAATACTGAATAAACAGGCAAATCTTTCCCTTCCATTTCTTTAACTGCATTCATTCCCGTTTTCCCCCCTTCCTGCCTGTCGAATAGAACCACAAGACCAATAATTTTAATATTTTTTCCTGTCGCCTTTATTTTTGCAAGCATATCCAGTTTGGTCCCGCCGTCTGTTATTACATCATCAAGTATTATCGCTCTGTCATCATCATTCAAGTCGCCAACAAATAGCCTGTCTTTTTCATCGTCATAATTCTTAGACTCTTTTCTGTCATACACAAATCTCACGTTTTTTCCGCGCCTTGCTAGCTCTTCTGCAGCTGAAATTGCAAGCGGGATGCCGGCATAGGACGGGCCTATTATCACTTCAAACTTTAGGCTATTTTTTTCAATAACATCTGCGTAATATTTGCCGATTTCAATCATCGCATTTCCATCGTTCAGCCTTCTTGTATTGTAAAAATACGAACTCTTTCTGCCGGATTTCAGTGTGAATTTCCCAAATTTGAGAACTTCATTTTTCAAAAGAAGGGAGATAACACTTTTGTCCGTTTCCACCACCCCGTTGCGGCCATGATTATATATTGCGCAGGTGCGTATATATTAGCTATGGTAAGAAAAGAAAACCGCACAAGAATGCAGCGTTTCAGAGACTGGCGCATAAGAGCGGATGATGAAGTAAGCAGAAGGGACGCCGAAAACATTGATTATCTCGCCGGCCAGGTCAAAGATTATGTCAGCAAGGGCGCCGTGATTCTCGGAGTTGACAACAGCGCCCGCATGACTGTTTTCGGCCTCAAGGAGGCACTGAAATTGAGGGGAGTGAACTCCGGCAGGCAGCATTTCATAAATTACAGCAGATATAAGCTGGGAGCCGAAGGCAGAATCCTAGCAAAGCCTGTTGAAACAGGAGAGCACATTGGCCACCTTGTGAAAAGGCTGAAAAAAGATTACAAAGACATTCTGGGAAACAAACCGAAAATTCTGGTTGTTGACTCGCTTGCTTACGGCGGGGGCTCGATTTCAAACGTAAAAAAGGCCCTGGAAATCGCCTTTCCAAAAGCGCAGATTAAAACAGCTGTCCTTGAAATCGCCGGAAACGCGGAGAACAGGGCGGCGGTGGATTTTGCGGCCGCTAAGACAAAATCAATAATGGATTTTGGAAAATTGTCGGCGCCCATCACAGACAAAGTGGTGGAATACAGAAAAAACGGGGAAAAGCGCTATTATACAGTCACTGAAAAAATGCCCCAAAATTATTCGTTTATGAAGGGAATCCCTGGATACGCTTTCAGCAGGGAAGAATACTCAAGAAAAAGGAAAAACCTGCTTGCGGGGCTCAGATGGCTGCACTCTGCGCGAAAAGGGACTCAATATCGGCACCTGTGAGCGAGTCAACCTTTCTCTCGTCGCTGATTTCCTTCCCGAAAGCAAGCTTGTACGCGTTTCTGACTGACTTGTTCTTGTACCTGAAAATCTCGCGGACAAAATCGTCGAACCTTTTGTCCTGCGCCACGCCCGTCTTCTTTTTCAAAACCACGATGCAGGAGTCCATTTTCGGCTGCGGGTAGAAATTTACCCTGTTCAGCACTTCCTTCATCTCAATGTCGAAATAATGCTGGACCATCACGCTCAGTCTGCCGTACTCCTTTGTGCCCGGCTTTGAAAGCATTTTCTCGCCGAACTCCTTCTGGAAAAACAGCACTGCGCAGCTGAAATCGTGCCTCAGCAATTTGAACAGGATGGGCGCGGACGCCGAATAGGGGATGTTCGAGACTATTTTGTTGAATCCCGAAATATCAGTGAAAAGAAAATCATTGAATACAAACTCCACGTTCGGATAAGCAGAGAATTCGCCTGTTAGCACTGGCTTAAGCTTCACGTCCTTCTCGACTGCTATCACTTTTTGGCAGGTCTTTGCGAGCATTTCAGTGATAAAGCCCAGTCCTGGCCCGATTTCAAGAACAGTGTCCTTGTCGTTCAGCTCGGCGTATCTTCCGAGCCGCTCGATTGCGGCGCTGTTCACCAGAAAGTACTGGTCAAGCATCGGGCTTGCCCTGAATTTGTATTTTTTATACAGCTCGCTGACCTTGTTTTTCAGCTCGTTGCTAGCGATATCTACCGCCTCGTTTTGTCACTGCGTTTTTCGGCAGCGACTTGATAAATAAGTAGTGCTTTTCGTAGCCCTGAAGCTCCTCGATTATTCTCTCGACTATGACCCTCTTCGGGTCTGGCATGAGCTTCACCCTGTCTGCGATGTCTTTGTAGCTTTCAAAAGGCTTTTTCTCCCTCTCGTTGATTATGTCCCACATGTGCTTTTTGCCAATGTTGGGAATCAGCTCAAGCGTGTGCTGCCTGACTGTGACTGATCCGGCTTTGTTGAAGAAATTCACGAATTCAGCCTCTCTTTCAGCCACAATGACGTCAAGAATATCCTTCAGCTCGTTTCGCGCAGTCGCTGTCAGGGTCCTGTATTCGAGTTTGCCCTTGATGAACTGCACCTGCTCTCTTTTCTCGGCGCCTATGTAAATTTTGTCCCCCAGGTTGATTGAAATGCCCGGCCTTGCCACAAGTTCAAGAAGCGAAAAGTATTTCTCGCCCAAAGCTTGCACTACCGGCTCCTTTTTGAAGGAGCTTGCATAGCCGTTTGGCAAGTAATCAAGCACTATTGCGTAATCTTCTCTCAAGAAAATCCTACTCCAGCCCGGCAACTATGTCAATTATTTTCTTTGCTGCGGCTTCGTCTATTGTGGTCCGACTCTTTTCAAGTATAAGCATGATCTGTTCAAGGACTGTCGGCCTGGCATTGACGATGTTGACTGCCAGCGCAATGCCAACCCCGAGCTCCATGATGCTTTTGACTGCCGCGTCGCACTTTGCTTTCCCGCCTTTGCCGAATTCCTTCACGTATTCGTAAGCAGCATTCTGCTCGTAAGTCAGCTCTCCGTCCTTCTTTCTGTCCTGGATTATCTCTTTGACTTCTGAAAGCGTGATCGGCTTTTCAGATATCAGCTGTTTTCCTATCATATCTTCACCTGTTATTATGATGTCAAATGCACGGGATGGATTATAATCTCTTTGCAAGCATTCATGTCCTTGATTTTAACCTTGTAGCATTTGCCCTGCATTCCGGTCACGACGCCGGTTTTCCCATTGAATCTTCTGTGCGGCATCGCGCTGTGAATGGACGAGTTTATGCATATATACACTGTCTGCCCCTTGGAAAACTTCTTGAGCATCTTGTTGACAGAAGGCTTTCCCCTGTCCCTCATGTTCTTTTTCGTTTTGTATCTTGATTTGCTCCTTAATCCCTTGTGCTTACAATGTACCATAGCCGTCTGTCTCCGTTATTGTGCGCACTGCACAACAGTTGCTGGCTATATTGTGAGATACGTGGTTTATAAATGAAATAGATTATTGCGGACAAAAGAGCCGGAAGGCTGTTTCATCCAGAAGTTTTTTATATTGTAACCATCAGAAAGTTACGACAAGTGATTTTGATGGACGACAACAGTTTTCTTGAAACAGCGCTTATAATTATTCTGGCCCTGTTCTTTTTCAGGATGGTGATGCCAGGCTCTGAAACTGGGGGAATCATCATGATTTTCGCGGCCATAGCAGGCGCCCTGCTTGTCATCTACGGCGTTTTCGAGTTCTTCATAAACCAGTCTTCAAGGCACATTGCAATGGGCGCGGCAATCTGCATCGCCCTGATTGTGCTTTTCAACGGAACCGGGCTTGTCACAGAAGTGTTCAGCGGAATATTCAGGGCAGCGGCGAACGCGTTTGCCGCGGCTTGAATAAGCGCTTCAGCGCAATGTTCAGCATCTTTTTTAAGCTTTGAACGAGCAACCTTAGCATGGCGGAAAAGCTGGTCAAAAGAAACGTTCTTTTTGTATATGGCACTGGTTATGAGGGGCGGTATGCCGATGGAAAAGAATTCAATAAAGAAACTGGCTTTCCAAAAAACAAAAAAGATTTTGAAAATCAGAAAGAAATCCTTGAAAAGGCCGGTTACCCCAAGGAATTCATAAATTCAATGAAGCACCCGGTTGAACTACATTATGATTCAATCGCCCGCACCATAAAAACCGCCCAGGAAAAAGGAATAATCGTTATAATTCAGTCTAAGTCCACTCCTTTTTACAGAAGACTGCGCAGAGGAAAGGGCGTTTTTGCAGGCATTGACCCTAAAAAAATCAGAAGTCTTGACGAAATAAGGACTTATTCAGATTTAAGAAAAAGGGGCGTTGAAATCGGGGATGTTTTTCATGCCGGGCACTGGAGGGATGTCTGTGTAAGCGGGATGATAAAATTTACCAGAGATTATAACATCCTTGTTAAAAAGGATCATAACAAGCCGGTATATTATTTTACTGCGCCAGGAACAATCGCGCGCCCCGGCGGTGCGGGATCATTAAGCGCAATGAATAAGGAACTTAAGACCGGCAGGAGTGCCTGGGATATTACGTCATGGTTTGAGAAAGAAAAAGCAGAGAAAACAAAATTCTTAGCTCTTGATTTGAATCTCTTCAAAAAATTCGGCGAAAAGGGCTGGCAAAAGAAAGTTGAAAGAGTGAATGAAGCACATCTTAGCTGGCTGAAAAAACACCAGCGCAGACGTCGCGCCTAAAGAATTATTTCGCCCTCATTATCATTCTTTTGTCCATCACGTTCTGGACTTCGAGCTCCGCGCCCGACTGGAGGTCTTTGTATTCGTTCTCAACGCTGATTTCGTATGTCTCGAACGAAGCCAGGTCCATGAGCTGGAGCCTGTTCCCGCCGAGGTTGGCTATCACCTGCGCGGTTTCCTTTTTCATGACAGGAACTTCGCAGTCAGTGTCAACTCCGCCGAGCAGGGTTTTCTTGTTCCCCGTGAAAAGCGAGACGCCCTCAACGCGGGCCTTTGCAGCCCCGTGCTTGCCGGGCTTTGATTTTTGGATTGACACGATCCTGCACGGCTCGCCGTCAATCACAGCGCATTTTCCTTCCTTCAAGTCCTTTATTTTTGCCCTTTCCGTTTCCCCCATCTATATCTGCTCCTTTTCCCAGTTTAAGGCCGAGATAGGACGTTGCGCCCAATCCCAGAATCGTAAGCAGCCAGAATGAAAACAGCCTGTCAATGATTGTAGCCATTCCTGCCGCGACTAGTGTAATGCCAGAACTATTATAAATGATTATCATCACCGGCTCCATAATTCCGAGCCCGCCCGGCAGCAGAGGGAGTGTGCCTGCCAGCAGCGAAATTATCAGCACGACAAGAATTGTGGACGGATCAACCGCAAAACCCAGCGCAAGGAAAATGAAATAAATCCTCGCGACGTCGCAGAGCCAAATAAGCAGCGAGAATAGGGCGCCCTTCAGCCAGAGCGATTTTCTGCGCAGAAGCTTCGCCATGTTCTCAGAATATTCAACCATGTCGCGCAGTATTTTGTCCTTTGTTTTCTCAGACTTCACTGCAAAAGAGAACTTGCGCAGGAACCAGCGCATCATTCTTCTGCCTGCATCGGGCTTTATCGAGATGTAAATCGCGAGAATCATCAGCGAAAGAATCATCAGCAGCGACAAGAACACGAGACCGAGGGCCCATACGGGCACGGCCATCTGCTTCACTGCAATGCCTATTGCAATTATTGAAATCAGGCAGAAAATAGCGGCATCAAACACCTTTTCAGTCACAATTGTCGCAAGCGAAGACCTTGTGTGCACTTTCGCATGCTTGTTTATGAAATAAGCCCTTATCGGCTCCCCGCCGAATCTGGCAGAGGGCGTCAGATTGCTGAATGCTATGCCAGACAATGAAATTAGGAACAGTTTTAGGCCCGAAATCTTAATTCCGGCGTCATTGACAACGACGCGCCACCGCAGATTCGTGGCAATTACTGAAAGCATCGTAAAGCCAAGCGCTATTCCCATATACAGATAATTTGTCTGCTTCAAAACCTGCCAGATGTTTTCAAGGCCCACGCCGAGCATTACTGCAAATGAAATTGCAAAGCCGGCTATGACAGCTATCAGCAGGTACTTGAATGTTTTCTGCATGCATGGATTAAGAAACAGGTATTTAAATATCAAGCGCGTAAGCAGGTTATGAAATTTACCAGCACGGGCGCTTCCGCGCATTATTCAGTTCTGGCTTCTGCGGTGGTCTTCATTTTCGCAGCGGCAGTCATGACGCAGGTTGGCGCAGCTTACAGCGTGACTGTATTCAACAGCTCGGCAACAGCAGTCAACTTTACGTTCACAACAGCTTCAAGCAACGCCACGCTTGGCGTTGTCCTGCCGAAGAACGCGACGATTTCGTCGTCGACGGTGATGGTGACGGGATATAATTCGTCTTGGAACAGCTCGGCGAATGCGACGATGACGGGTGGATCAATAGAGCGTCTTGGTTGGCCAGCGGCTTCTGCGGGAGACGTAAATAATGATGGATATAGCGATGTGATTGTCGGCGCTTATTATTACTCAAGCAATAAAGGGAAAGCGTATGTATACTACGGATCTTCTACAGGGATAAATAATGCCTCTGCTAATGTGACTATGATCGGAGAAGCAGCAAACGATTATTTTGGAGTTTCTACAAAATCTCTAGGAGATGTAGATAATGACGGATATAGTGATGTAATTGTTGGTGCTTATGGGTTTTCAAGTTACAAAGGAAAAACTTATTTTTATTCCACAAAACCTGTCTCAGTCGCCAACTCCACTCTGCTTGTCAGCAACACTGAGAGTTGGGGCGCAACAAGCTATTCTGGGAGCACAGCGCTCACCAATCTCACTTCTTCATTCCACGGAAACCTGTCTGCCTGCACCCAGGACGACAGCGCGAACTGCACAGTGGCCCTGAATGTCACAGGCCAGACAGGCACAGTCCAGTTGAGCGCCCTGAACATCACTTACGGCACTCAACCAGCTGGCATGAACACGACTTATTATCATTACAACACGACTGAACGCGCTAATTTGTCTGCGAGCGTGCAGACAAATGATACCACGCTGTACATCTGGAACGCCACAAGCTCTCGCGCGATTATGATGGTGAACACCACGTTCGCCTCCCAGCCGAACTACACTGGCTGGGTTGGGCAGGAAGGCGTGAATTCAACTGACAGCAGGGCTTATGTGATCACAAGCACCCTACTTGCTGATGCGCAGAACACTTCGCAGAAGGTTCTGCTTCTGAGAGCGAGCAACACTTCATTCACAAGCGTGTGCAAGATTGATTCAGCTGTTTCTGCGGCCACGCTTATGGCGATTGTGAACCAAACTCAGTGCACTACAGCAGGAGGCACTGCCTCAACTGCTGACACTGTTGAGATTGCAGGCGCGACTTACTTTATGATAACTGGAATGACCAGCTCAGGCGCAGTGCAGATAAACAACACCAATGGAAACGCTCCGATTATTACGGGCGTGAGCGCATCGCCTACCACAGGAAACGTGGAAACAAATTTCGCTTTTTCCGCCACGGTCGTGGATCCTGACAATGACGCTATGAGTTATGTCAGAGTGTATCTGAACGGAAATCAGTGGACATTGGGCGAGACAGACCCGACAGATACAACTACAAGCGACGGAAAATCTTATTCAGCTGTCACACAGCTGCAGACAGGAAGCTATTCATATTACTTCAAGGCGTCTGACGGAACGAACACGGCGACGACCACGACTTACACAGGGCTGCTCGTGACCGGCAGGCCGACGCAGATTGTCGTGAACACCTCTGAGTTCGACGTTACTGAACTTGTGATCATGTTCGCGCTTGCAGTAGTTATTTTGATAGTCTTTAAAAACAAAAGAATCCGCACTAAAAAGACGTCCCAGAAAAAGAAGTAAGGGTGAATTATTTTGATTGACACCCACGCGCACATTGACGACAAACAGTTCAATCCCGACCGCGCGGAGGTTCTTGAAAGGGCGAAGCAGAGCGAAGTCAGAGCTGTGATAAATCCTGCGTCATCTTTTTCTTCAAATGAGCGGGCGCTTGAGCTTTCAAAACAGTACAAAGGTTATTTGTTTGCAATGGCAGGCCTGTTTCCCACGGCTTACCTGAAGGAGCCCGAGAAACTTCCGCTGGTCGAGCAGTTCATAGAAAAGCATAAAAAAGAAATCATTGCGATAGGCGAAGTCGGACTTGACTATTTCTGGTCAAAAACCGGGCCTGAAAGAGAGAAACAGAAGGCGTGTTTTGCGCGCTTTATTGAAATCGCCAACGAAACAAATTTTCCGATTGTGATTCACGCGCGCGACTCGATTGACGACTGCCTGCAGATGCTCGCCAAAGCTGGGCACACTGTCATAATGCACTGCTTCACCGGAAACAGGGAGCAGGCGAAGCAGTGCGTTGACCGCGGATACTGGGTGACAATGGACACAAACTGCTGCTTTTCAAGCAAAAACAAAAGCTTAATTAAGCATGTTTCCTTAGATTACCTGCTGGCGGAAACCGATTCCCCCTACAACCATCCGGAGCGGAAAGGGAGGAACGAGCCGGCTAACATCAGGCAGCTTTATGAGCTGATTGCCAAAGAGCAGGGCGTCGAGTTCAGCGAGATTGAAAGCCGGCTCGACAAAAATGCGGCAAAAGCGTTTAAATTGTGGTGATATTTGTGTCAGTTTTGGGAAGGCTCAAAAAAGAGAAAAAATCAAAGAAACGGATGGCTTTTTTTGTCGACGGCCCGAACATGCTCAGAAGGGAGTTTGACATCGACCTTGCGGTCGTCAAGAAGCAGCTTGAGCAGTTCGGAAACCTGTCAATCGCCAAGATATTTCTCAACCAGTTCGCGCCCGACAAACTTATTGAGGCCGTAATAAACCAGGGCTTCCAGCCCGTGATGGTCACATCAGACGACGTTGACGCTCCGATGGCCGCAGAGGCAATGGAAGCTGTTTTCAACAACAACATAGACATCATTGCCCTGATGACAAGGGATTCTGATTTTCAGACCGTGCTTACAAAAGCGAAGAAATACGGCAAAGAGACGATTGTGGTCGGTTCAGAGCCGTTTGCAGTCGCCCTGAAGAACACGGCAGACCACGTCATAATAATAAAGACGAAAAGATCTTCAAAAGAAAAAGGATTCACAGCGCCGGCAGTGTGAGGAATTAAAATGGACATTGCGCTCGGAAAACCAGTTGAAACAGGCAGCTACACAGACCAGCTGGACGCCAGAAGGTTCATTGAAAAGCTGAAAAGCCAGAATTTCACGGGCTATGTTTCTGTCGTCATAAACGAAAGCGCGGGCATAGAAGAGGGCACAATTATTTTTTACAACGGCGGTGCAGCCTGCGCTGACTACGAGTACTACAAGTACAACGAAGTTTTCAGGGGCAACACCGGGCTTGAAAGGTGCCTCAACGCCTTTCTTGCAAGAAACGGCGTTGTCGACACTTTTTCATTAACTTCTTACCAGCTGCAGCTCATCACCACTTTGAACGAGGAGTCTGCTGTTTCCCTTGGAGACGGCGACATTTCAGCGATGATTCCAGACTCTTTTTCAGAGAGATACTCGGCCCAAATGGTCTCAAAATACGGCACAGGCGAGGCCACAAAGCAGGAAGTGTACAAAAAACTGGGCATAAGCAGGAAGACGGCGAAGAACAGCACAAGGGACCAGCTGATTGAAAGGGTGAGCGAAGGGCAAAAACAAACCATTAAAAAACCTGAAAGCGTAAATGAAGACAGAACAGACAGGCTGGCGAAACTTCTTAAGAAAGGGTGACTTCAACTGACTTTGTTTTTTGGCGATGTTTTATGGGTCTGAAGAAACTGGTTTACAGGGCAATCAATAAAAAAACTCCGGAGGAAAAGCTGAAGCGCAGGATTGAAATAATCCAGGAGCTTATAGCCCAGCACGCGCTGCCCGAGCCGAAGGAGCCCAAGCAGTACGCGAAGAACCTCGCGACGAATTTTTATCTTGACTCAATCGTCGTTTCGAAAAAAGACGGCACAATCGTGATGTCGACTGACGGAAACTCGTTCGACAAGGCTGTAAAGGCCACTTCATTCTGCGAATACGTGAAGACGAACTATCCGGGCACGAAGTTCATGACAATGAAGGGCAACGGCAAGTATGATGTTTTATATAATGACGGCGATTTAGTATTCATGTTCAGATCTCCGGGCGACATCTCGATCAGCGAGACGAAAAGAATCGCCGAGCAGGTCAGGACAGGCATGGAGAAATACGCGATAAAATGATTAGAAGGTTGAATTATGGGAAGAATAATTTCAGTTTCAAGCGGAAAGGGGGGGGTGGGAAAGACCACTGTCGCGGCGAATCTGGCATACGCGCTTTCAAAATACGGGAAAAAAGTCGTTGCAATTGACGCTGATCTGGACATGGCCAATCTCGAGCTGGCTTTCGGAATGGAGGGCAGGCCGATAACCCTGCAGGACGTGCTCAACGGCGAAGCCCACCTGGAGGACGCCACCTACGAAGTTGACAATAATGTTTACATGGTGCCTGCGGGCATATCCCCTTCGCAGTTCAAAAGGGTTGATCCCGAGAAATTCGCGGACATAGTCAGGCAGGCTGCCGAGAACAGCGACTTCGTGATTCTTGACTGCCCCGCCGGCATAGGAAAGGACACGACAGCGTGCTTCTCAGCGTCAAAAGAAGTCATAATCGTTATGACTCCGGAGCCGATGAGCGCCACAGACGCGTACAAAACTCTGCTTGTCGCCGAGAAAATGGGCAATGACGTGGTAGGCGTCGTGCTCAACATGGTCAGAGGCGTCAAAAACGAATTGAATTCGAAGGAAGTCACCTCGCTTCTCAATCTTACGATAATCGGAACAATAACAGAGGACAGCGAAGTCAAGCAGAGCGTGCTGAGCGGAAAGCTGCTGATGAAAAATAATCCGCAGAACGCGTCGGCAATAGAAATAAAAAGAGTGGCGGCAAGGCTTGCAGGGGCGAAGTTCGTTGAAGAGCAGCCCAAAAAGAGTTTCCTCTCCGGTTTATTTGGCATTTTCAAGAGGAGGTAGTTGTAAATGACAGAAATAACAAGGCCGTTTGACCTGCTGAACAGCATAATGAACGAGCAGGTGCTTGTCAGGCTGAAGGGCACAAGACAGCTCAGGGGCAAGCTGAGGGCGTTTGACCAGCACATGAACTTGGTTCTTGACGAGGCTGAGGAGCTTGAGGACGACCAGCTGAAGTCAAAGCTGGGCAAGGTAATCGTGCGCGGGGACAACATTCTGTATGTTTCCCCTTAACCAACTTTACTCTTTAAAAGCTGGTTACCCATAAACTAATCATGGGAATGAAAGGAATTGCCCGATTATTTTCAAAAAAAGGGAGGCTTGAGAAGAAAGCTGAAAAGCTTCCCACGCAGTATGTACGGCTTTTTGAAGAGGCTAAAAAAACCGGCGACATAGCTAAAATGAAAGAAGTTTTAACAGCTGTGAAATCTGGAAAACTTAAGATAAAGTCCATACCAATCCCAAACCTAATTTTTAGCGCTACAACAAATGCTGGATTAGTTAAGATTGCGGGCTTGAAAAGAACGATCCCAAATGTGCACAAAAGGACGATGAGAGGGGGGGGAATTTTTTTTTGGGGCCCAGAAAGCATAGACAAAAAATACCTTGTTAAACTGAAAGGCGAAGAGGAGCATAAAAAATTCTGGCATAGAGGGGATACAACCAGCGCATTAAAATCGACTGCAAAGCATCTTGACGAGAGGATGTACCCTTTAAATCCATTAAATAAATCAGCACAGTATGTAACTGCAAAAAGGATGCGTGATTTTAAATTTGGTTCCTTTGGAATACTCAGTAATCCGGGTGTAATCGCAGTTGACTTGGAAAAGATGTATAAGAGAGGCTACAGGATTGCGATTGACCCTGAAATCGGTCGTGGTTCATACATAGTAACAGATAAAGAAGGCTATTCTGTAGAAAATTTGAACCCAAAACATTTTGAATTTGTGGCTGATGTCGACGCTGAAAAGATTAAAGAGATAGAAACAGCCGCTAAAAGAGAGGTTGAAGAAGAAGGGAATCTTCCGCCTGAAAAAAAGCCGCAAAAAAGGTATAGGACACCTGACGGCCGAATTCCCGTTATTCATGC
>JAZDJV010000089.1:0-8952 GCA_043803585.1 Microcaldota archaeon
GCTTTTGAAAGCGCGGCTGTTTTTGCCAGAAGAATATCTATTCCGTTCCCTGCAGCGGCTGTTTCCGCCGAGCCGTCGGTTTCAATCAGAGGCTCGGTCATGAGCGCAGTCAGTTCAGAAGGATAAGCGCGGTCAGCCTGAAGTTCCAGGTCAAACGGATAAATATAGAACACGAAAGTTATCTGCCCGCCCGGGCTTATTTCGACAGGCCTCGTTGCCGCGGTCGCGCTTGCCTGGTCAAGCAGGGGCATTTCCCCGGTGCTTGCGATTTCGCGGTTGCAAGAAATTCCGATCGCCCTGCCGGAGTAATTCGAAGGCATCAAGACCATGAAATTCTCGCTTTCATTTCTTATGATTCCGGGCTGGAGCACCCTCGCGGTTCCGCTTGAAGAAATAAGGAGCTTCGCGCCTATTATCGAAGTCTCCTCGGTTTTTTTGTTTATGACAGTCAGCGTCGACTTCACGTACCTTCCGGAGATTTTTGTCTCGCCGATTATCGAATAAGTGTCTTCGTCAACGCTGTAATGAAAATCGTAGCTTCCGGCAGGGCTTGCCAGCTTGTTTTCATCAATAGGGGCGCTTACTTTTATGTCCGCGCCGTCAATGACTGCCGTAGGCATTATTGACAGATCATACTGGTTGTCAAATGTTGACACGCCCGAAAGCAAGCCGTGCTGCTTCAGCACGTAAGTGTCCCCGATAATGGCGTGCCTGCCTGCATAGTTTCCTATGCTTTTCACAGCCAGGCCCGTGCCCGCAAGAATGATAAGGACAGCAATCATTGCCGTAATTTTCATTTTCATAATATCACAGTATGGATTGTTTTATACACAGGGCCGGAAGGGGTCAGTTTTGATCTGATGAGCTCGATTTCTTTCACTTCAAATTTTCCGAACGAGCCTTTTGTGAATATCGTCCTGAGCCTGCCGTCGGGCTTTTCCTTCACCCTTCCTATTGTCATGTGCGGTGCGTAGGGCCAATCCTTCTCTCCAAAGCCCAGCTCCGCTATCTTGTCCTCAATCACCCGCGCCGTGCTTATTAACTTTTCCCTGCCTTCGTTCTCGGCAAGCCCGACCCACAGCACTTTTGCAAAATCCTGCGACGGAAAAGCGCTGACATCCTGAAGCTCTATTTCAAAAGCGCCCGTTCCCTGCAGGCTGTCGAGCTCTTTTTTTATCTGCTCGGCCTGCGCGTCGCCATCCTCGCCCAAAAACTTCAGAGTAATGTGAAGGTCCCTAGGTTTGACCGTCGTCGCGTACTTCAGCTTTGAAGCCAGCTTAAGAATCTGCAGTATTTCGTCGTTCGGCTTTATCCGCGCCGCGATAAACAGTTTAGCCATGAAGCTTAATAATCGCGCGAGGTATAAATAAAGCATGGCGCCGACCCCCATCGTAAAAAAGAGGCTTTTGAGAATCAGGGCAGACCAGTTCGGAAGCGGGAGAGCTCGGCAGACAGGAGCTGAAAGCGTCAAAACGATAAAAGCCAGGGCAAACGAAAGGCTGAGAATGAGAGTGGAGCGGATCAGGGAAGAGCAGCTTGCGAAGCAAATCGAAGAAAAAAAGATGGCTGAAGCCAAGGCAAAGGCTGTTTTGATTGTAAAAGGCGTAAGACCAATTTTAGCAGAGATTAAAAGAGAATACAATCAATACAAGCGGGCTCTTGCCATCAGAGATAAAGATGAAGCAAATGCAGTGTATAAACAGTTGATTGCTTCTAGGTCCAAACTTTCTGATTCAACAAAATTTATGAGAGACCTTAACCCGTTTGAATCAAAAGCAGATGCCTATCTTCTTAATTTAGCCCATGCTATCGGTGAGCAAGCGTTTATCATTGGAATTAGTTTTGAAATACAAAAAGAAATGCTTGAAGAGAAAGTACCGTTTGAAAAAGTACTTCCTGAATACAGACGTGAAATGGCTAGCAAAAGACTGAAGAAATTGTCTGATATTCTGGGTAAGTACGAAAAATTAGGCGAATCTCCCAAAAGTCCGTCAAAATGGCCCGAAGAGACACTGGGAAAACTCAGAGCGCAGAGAATCAAAGAGCGCAGGGAAAGAGGATTGCCGGACGTTCCTTGATTACTCGAGTCTTATAGTTATTAATAACCGCGCGAGGTATAAATAAAGCATGGCGCCGACCCCCATCGTAAAAAAGATGCTTTTGAAAATCAGGGCAGACCAGTTCGGAAGCGAGAGAGCTTGGCAGACGGGGGCTGAAAGCGTCAAAACGATAAAAGCCAGGGCAAATGAACGGATAAGGATGCGAGCGGAGCGGGTCAAAAAAGAGCAGGAAGAAATAGCAAGAGCAAACGAAAGACTGAGGGGGAGAGCAAAACGAGTCAGAGGAGAACAGGAAGAATTAGCAAAAGCAAGAATAAAAGCGGCCAGATTAGCCAAAGAGGTCAGGCCGATTCTGGCAGACATCAAAACAGATTATGACAAGTATCAGCAGGCGCTTAGAAGAGGAAACAAAAATGAGGCAGAACAGCTTCATGAGAAACTGTCTCAATCCTGCGGTAAAATAAACAGGCTAGCAAGAACTGACAGGTCTTTCCGCACCCACGATTTGACAACGGCGGGCGTCATCTCTGATTTTTGCCATCTTGTATCAGGCGAGGCTTTTACGATACACGGATTCATCGAGCTTCAGAAGGAAAGCATGGATAGTCGACAGTTTCAGAGGGGGATGGCAGAAGACCCTTCTTATCGAGCTACGGTGATTAAAACAATAAAAAATCTTTCAAGTGTTTTGGACGCAGCAGAAAAGAAAGGGATTATTCAGGGAAGCGAATCAAAACACGGAGAAGAGACGCTGGAAGAGCTGCGCCGGCAGAGAATTGAGGAGCGCAGGAGACGTGGCCTCCCCGATGTTCCATAATCACTTCGCTTTTTGATAAATCTGCTCGCCGTGGTCATCCCTAATCCTGATTTCTGTTTTCGGGCCGAGCACCTTTGCCGACTTCGCCGCAAGCTCCATCAGCTCGTCGTGCGAGGGAGTCTTGTATTTCAAAAATTCTTTGTCAAGGCAGTCCCTCGGCAGGAACTGCTGGACAACGTATCTCTTCGCCCCTGCAATCTCCTGCAGGGCTGCAAGCACGTCCTCCTGCGTCAGCACGCCTTTGCGCTCCAAGAAAGTGGTGCGGAATTCGTGGTCAATTCCGCTGTCTATGATAATCTTTATTGTACGCTTTATTTTTTCCACATCGCCGAACCCGGCGAATTTTTTGTACGCCTCGGGCTCAAGCCGCGTCTTCAAGTCAACTGCAATGTAATCAACAAGCTTTTCGTCAATCAGTTTCTGAACCATCTCAGGGTTCGAGCCGTTTGTGTCCAGCTTCACAGGCAGGCCGAGCTCTTTTATCCTTGCGCAGAATTTCGGCAGGCGGGCCTGCACAGTGGGCTCCCCGCCTGTGATGGCCACGCCGTCAAGCGACCATTTCAGGTTTTCTATTTTTGCAAGCACGTCCTCTTCTTTCAGCAGTTTGATCCCTTTGCCCAGTCTGTCGGCGTCGATTATCGCCGAGTTCTGGCAGTATCCGCACCTGAAATTGCATCCTGCCGTGAACAGCAGGACGCACGTTTTTCCCGGCCAGTCAGAGAACGACTGTGGGAGGAATCCGCAAATCTTCATAATAATCAGCATTATGTACGGCACTGCAAAATAAAAAAGAGATTGTGGCGCTTTTATGGTCCGATTTTTTGGAGAGAGCGGGGGATGGCCCCCGCAGCGCCACGGGTTTCGGCTGTTTAGCTGTTTTTCACAGTCTCATCAGGAACAAAGTTCTCAACCAGCGGGTTTCCTGTCTGCGGATTCTTCACGTGAAACCTTATTGTCTCGCCCTTCCTTCCCCTTATTTCACGCACTTCTATCACGAAATCACCCTCCGAGTTCGTCCAGCGTGGAGATGATGCTTTCCTTGCTGATGTCCCCCACGATTCTTATTTCGCGCAGCTTGTTTCCGACAACAACTGCGGGGGTTGTCATTATGTTGTACTTTATCGCCTCAAACATCCCCTCGTCTGTCCCAGCATTGACTTCATGAATGTCAATCTCTCGCTCAGCGCTCAAGTCTTTTATGGTTTGCTTCACCGGCCCGCATCGCGGGCAGTTTTCCTGTGTGAATAATTTTATCTTTGCTGTCATTTCTCTTCACCTTTATTCTCCTGTACTATTTGATTTTTTCTTTTTCTCGCTCTGCTCATTTATTTTGTCCGGCTTATTCTCTTTTCCTTCCGGCTTAATCCTTCTTTTTCTCTTTTTTCTTCTCCGCTTCCTTTTCTTTTCCAGCTCCGAATTCATCCCTGTACCTGTATCTGTCAAGCATCTCCTGCTGTTTTCCCTTGTTCCAGCCGCTTACGTTCTGGTAGTACCCCGTGACACGGGACCATATTCCGATATTTTCAGACCCGCATTTTGAGCATTTTATTTTTTTCCCGGCAATTTCAGTCATATTTTCCCGCCCCTAAATCCTGAGACCGTAAGTCTCATTGCAGTTCTCGCAGTGGCATATATCCCTTGTGTATGCGAACTGCTGGTTCATCGTGCTCTTCATCATCTTCTCGGTGAAATGCATCAGCGCCTCGGCGTCAGGCGAGCTTTCGCCGAGCCAGACGTGCGTTATTGCGCCCGCCTCGATTATCGGGTGGAACAGGCCCTCGTTCTTTATTTTGTCAGCGAGAGGCATCTGGGCCGTGACATTGAAGTGCGTCGAATTTGTGTAGTACATGGCCCCCGACTTTATGTTTCCCTTTATGTATTTCGCAGCCTCGCCGTTGAAATATTTGTAGTCAAGCTTCGCCATTCTGTACGCAGTCGACTCCGCAGGCGTCTGCTCAAGGGCATAAATCTTCCCGGATTCTTTTGTGAACCTCTTTGTGGCCTCCTCCATCCTCTTTATGACTTTCCAGCCGAACATCAGCGCTTCTTTTGACTCATGCAGCTCCTGCCCCGTGTGAGCCTGCACAAGCTCGTTCAGGCCTAGGACGCCTATTAGATGCCTGACCTTGTTCAGCCTCAGATAAGGCTGGCCGTCTGCGCTTGCAGACAGCATGGGCGCGTTTTCTGCGTCCATCAGCTTTTTCGTGACCTCGAATTTTATCTCGTGGACCTCTTTCGCCCATTTCATTCTCTCTTCAATAAGCTCGAACAGCTTTGTGTCGTTTCCTTTTGCAAGGTAAGCCATTCTGGGAAGATTTATCGTGACGTTCTGGATGGCGCTTGAACGCATCCTGCCGTCTTTTATGTCGTCCATATCTTCGGGCATCACTTTGTGGCGAAGACGGCAGCAGTTGTGCGTTATTATCCCCGTTCCAGCTACAAATGTGTGCGTTTCAGGCACTTCAATGTCATACACAAATCCGTCGTATTCTTCTTTATCCACGTTTTTGACCTGAGCAACGTGCACCTCACCCGACTGCATAAGCGCTTTCAAGTGTTCCGGAATGTTTTCAAGCGTTTTCAGCAGAGCCATGCTTGTTCTATCCTGTCGTGTGATTTGGTAATGGGCGTTGTTTGAGCTGACTTTTATTGAAAACATTTTTGAGGGGTACAAATCAATCAGCGAGGGCCCGCTGTTTTCGTAAACCCGGCCTTCCAGAAAGTTTGCAAGCGCTTCTTTTGCCTTTCCAAAGTGGCTTGCCTGTATACGCAGGCTGAACACGTTTTTCCTTTTTCTGACGGAATAAGCTATCCCAAGTTTCTGCAAAAGATACTGCAGCCCGACGCTCAACTGTTCTGAAACTGTGTTTGATGACACTTCAACGGTCGTTTTGGTAATCCTGAAATAGCCGTCACCTATGAAATAGGCGTCAATAATCTCAGCCGCGTTTTCCTTTGTCAGTGAAAGGGTAAACTCAGGGAATCTTTTTTCGTAGCTGTTGCTCCCCAGCTTCAATATGTCATTAAACAGGATTCCTATTATTTTGTGTTCGGCTCTGACGTACAGCGTATTGTATCTCGGATCTTTTTTTACCACAGGCTTAAATCCGAATTTTGAAATCAGGAGACTCTTTATTTCTTCTGCTATGCGTTTTTCTTTCAGGTAATTGAGCGCAAATCCAATCCCCCCCTTTGCTCTGAATCCTTCTGCAAGGTAATATCCGATCAGCCTGCACATATCCCCGTCTATTTTAAGAATGGCGTCAACTGAGGCTGTTGAACCGGCGGGTTTGATCTTAAGTTTTGTCCAGTCAAGCCCGAGTTTTTCAGCCTCATTCAGGGGGATGGAATCAAACCTAATCCAGCTCTGCGCCAGGTAATAAGGAGCCCCTGTTTTATCTGCAAGATATTTTGCTGATTTTACCTGTTTTTTTATGCCCTTCACCATCATCTTTTCATTTTTTGGAAGTCCTTCAATTATGTTTATTACGACCTCTTTTTCTTCCAGAGGCAGGGAGACGGATGTGGGCAGATATTCGCCCCCTTTCAGCTCCCCTGAAAGTTTGACTTCAAAGCCGTTTTTTGTGAGCACAAGCGACGGGTGATTTTCAGTCACTTTTATCTGCCTTCCGTCTTCAAGGGTTATCGTCAGCATGTTTCCTTTGTACCTCCTCTTCATCAGACCGGATGTATTCTTCTTAATCAGCTTCATTTTTTCGTCCATGCTTAGTACGCAGATTTTTTCGTCAGACCAGCCCTCATTTTTTCCGCCGAAGTGTTTTTCAACCTCTCCGATTTTGGCGATTCTGAAGCCATTTTCATCTTTCATCAGGATTTTTTCGTCAGGATGCAGGCACATCCCGATACTTTCGTCCTCGTAAGTGACCTGATTAACGTAATAAGTCGAGCCCATTGTGGTTGAAACTTTGTGGGCCTGCAATAAGAAGTCCTCAAAGCCGGAATCCTTGAAGTTTTCTTTCCTGATTTTCAGCAGGGGCTTCGGAAACACAAAAGGCACGCCGTGGGCGTCGCCCTCTGCGTACACTTCAAACATGGCTTTTGCAAATCTTGTTGATTCGTCATAATAATCGTCGTATGTGCCCATTATTTTTCCGCCAGGGCCGTACGCATCGCAGTCAGCGAGTATGCCGGGCACGCCGTAGTCAATGTTCACGTCTGAGAACACAACCTGCGCGCCCCTTGCGACAGCCATCTGGGCCATTTCATAAATAAACATCTGGGCAAGTTGTTTCAGCTCCTTGTCTGTCTTTCCTTTCAAGTAGGGGGCCATAAAAGTGTTGAATGAAGAATATGCCTGCGCCCCGGAAAAGTTGGCCTGCTGTATGCCCAGCCACTTTGCGGCGTGGAGTATCGCGACCTCGGGAGCTTTTGCAGGCCTGGCAAATGAAGCTCTTTCACCCAGGCGCAGGCCGTATCTCAAAATGTATCTTAGATCATGGGCTGCGCAGTAGGGCCTGCTGATAAAATAGTCAAGATCGTGGATGTGCATGTCGCCCTTCAGATGGGCGTCGCTCAAGTAAGGCTTCTTGTGCTTCACAGGAATAAGATAATCGAGAGTATACTGCTTTGAGATGGCATCTGCCAGATATTTGTGTATTGACTCGGGGCTGTTGTCAACGTTCGCGTTCTCCTTCGTGTGTTCGTAGGTTATTTTCTCAACTTCTAAGCGCGAAAGACCAAATCTTTCATGCTCAAGCAGCTTGCTGGAATGGCCGCCTTCGAACAGCTTGGCGTTCACAAGTTCCCTGATGAGCACGCTTGAAACCCTCTTCACGCCGGAGTCTTTCACGATTTTCTCAACTTCGTCGGCAATTTCCTTGGCCAGCTTATCGCTGACGTGCGCCTCGTCCTTCATGGCGTCAATTATCCTGTTCTTGTCCCATTTTCCGAGGGTGTCGATGTTGTCCTCAACATTTCTCACAAACAGCGAAATGTCGGTGGAGTCCTCTGTCAGATTCATTTTTTCACTTCAGAAAGTTCGTTTTTCTAGTATTCCAGATGCGTCAGGTCTGGATAAAGTAAGGCTGTTTTGGCTTAATAAGAAATAGGTTTGAAATCCAAACTAAAATAGCTTAATGTATAAGAAATCCTTACTTTTTAAAAGATTTTTGCTATTTGTTTCGTAAAATGCGCCTGCGTCAAAGTACGGCTGGAGCGCCCTGTTGGCTTCAAGCCCGAGCTTCTCGTCCGCAGCCGGCGGTGCCAGCCCGCCTGACACATCCTGGTTGATGCCCATTTTCTTGTTCTGGTCAGTGAACCTCGTGAGCGTGTCTATGTCAGCGCCCGCCCCCAGCTTTATGCCGAGACCGCTACCTCTTTTTGCGCTTCTCAATTCCTTCTGGGCCACTCTGCAGGTTTTTTCGCAGAGCGCTATGCTCTGCGCAGAGAATTCAGAACTCTCCTGAATCTTCATCGCAGCCTGCGGCAGGCCCGTGAAATTAACCACGAAGTTGTAGCCCCCTGACCGGCTGCTTTTCAGAAAATCAGGGCTTTCTGACTTCTCAAATTTTTTGTCAATTATGTCCTTTTTCATGGCCATCGCCTTCTCGCACACCCCGAGCCGGCTTTCAAGAGAGTCAAAAAACTTCCCCTCTCCCTTCTCAAGCCAGGCCAGCTTGAGCAGGTTCACGGAAACTGAAAGAAGATTCATGTCCTCGCTGTCTAAAAACATGTTTTTGTACACAAGAGCCCCGCCTGCTCTTGAGAAATAGCACGGCCTGGGCAGGTTCTCAAACTCGCCCGCCCTGCCGGAGTGTTTTATGCAGATGTTCGGCCATCTGAAGCTTCTTTTGTTTGCGTCCCCCTCTTTCATCACTTCAAGGAAGACATCTATGAAAAGCCCGGCCTCTTTTTTGTGGTCTGCATAACTACCACTTAGCTTTCCTCCGCTTGACACTGCTTTCTTTGACTTCAGCCATTCCGGCACGTCTGTGTCAAAATTCACTGTGTAAGCGTCGTCAACCTCATCCTTGCTGTTCAGCTCGTACAAAAACGTCTGGCACGTCTGACTGATTTCCTTTTTTGTCATCCCTTTCAGATACGGCGCCATCAAAA
>JAZDJV010000090.1:0-2665 GCA_043803585.1 Microcaldota archaeon
CTCTTTTTGTTCTTTTTCTGCGATGTTCTTCTGAACCTGCATCCTGAGTTCCTCTGCTCTCTGCTGCGCAAAAGATTTTCTTTCTGCAATTGGCTGCACAGTTTGCTCATACTTAGCCCTGCGGGGGTCAGTAGGCGGCAGAGTAAGAAGATGCTCTTTGCCCCGCGCCCAGTCAGGAATTTTGCTTTCGATCACATGCCTTCTTTTCTGTCTGGATGTCATGCTTTTATTAGGGTTTGCGGACTATAAAAATAATAGAGCCAAGCATATTTCAATTTAAACCCGAACTAACTAATCTTTATTATGCCTGAAAAAATTGTCGTGAAAAAACTGCCCACTGTATATAACGTTTGCAATCAGATTCTCAGAGAAGTGTGCAAATCTGCAGATGCGAGCATTGCCCATGTCGAAATGCCCTTGAAGAACAAGTCGCTTCTGCACAAGCATGGCAAGTTCACAGAGATCTATTACATTTTGCAGGGCGAAGGCATTCTCAGCGTCGGCGGCGAGAAGTTCGACGTTGCGGAAGAGACACTTGTCGAGATTCCGCCGGGTTTTCCGCACATGCTTGAAAACACCGGCAAAATTCCGCTGAAGCACCTGGTGATTTCAGTTCCGGCTTTTGATCCGAATGATGTTATTATGCTGTAGTGATTGCTATGAAAACGCTTGTGCGCAGGAAGAAAAACCTCAAAGAATTCGTGGCAAGGGACGGAGCCCTTGTTTACGAGCTTTTCAAATCAGGAGAAGGCTTCGGCGACGTCACGCTCGCAAGTGGCTTCTTGAAGCCGAAACAGAAAGCCATTCCGCATTTTCACAGAAAGTCGGATGAGATCTATTACATCGCCTCTGGAAAAGGAAAAGTGATGCTGAATAATTCTTATGAAGAAATTGAAAAAGGCGATGCTATTTTTGTTCCAAGGAATACAATACATGCGCTGGTGAACGAAAATAACGAAGAAATGCATATCCTTGCCCTGATGAAGCCGCCGTATTCAGATGATGATATGATATTCACTGAATAATGGCCTATTTTTTAGCCGGCTTCTTCTTCCTGCTTTTGTCGACCAACACTTTCACAAGCAGTATGAAGGCAAGCACGTAAAACGGATAGTAAAACGCGTGCGTGTACTGGTAATACCCGCCGTAAAACATGCCTAAAATAAAGGAGACGAGGACAATCGAAAAGAAAAATATGGATATGTCCTCGACGTTCTCAACATTCTTGTTTAAGTAATCACCAAGCGCCCCCATAGTTCAGTCTATAGCGAGCGCTATATTTAATGATTACTTGTCCCTGTCTTTTCTCTCTACATCAAGTTGATTACGCAAGCTGAAGCTGTATGTTGCTAAGTTTCTCACGCAGCTCTGTGTTCTCAACTCTTAAGCGCTCAACTTCCTGTCTGAGAGATGCAACGTCCGCCGATATTTCGGCGCGGACAACTTCGACCTTAGGCGCGGTTGTTTCTACTATCGGCGCCGGCGGATTCAGGCTGATTTTTCTCGCTTTCCAAAGCGGGCCTGCCCCCAATCCGGTGCTTCTGTCGCAGCCTACAGGGTCGCCTCTTGGCTGTACTTTTAAGAAGAGGTCATCTCTGTTTGTGGCGTATGAATTATGCATCGTCTTGTTGTTTATTGCATCAGCTTCTGCCTGGTATTTCTTGATGATATCTTGTATCAAAGCCACTATGCGTCACCGAAACTTAATAACGGGCATTTCCTTTATAAAGGTAACTGTCGTTTTTTATCCGGAGGTCATAAAATGGACGGAAAAATTTACGGAATATTAATCTTGGCACTGCTGGCTACGGCCACGCCTTCGTGCGAAGCGCCGTCAGGATCTGGCGGGTCAAATATCGCTATGCACAACTGCGGAACGAGCATGACATGCATGGAACAGTACTTTGAAACCTGCGACCCTGCAAAAGGCACCATATCAGACTACGGGGTGACGTATTACATTGAAATACAGGGCGGCTCAGACTCTGCCTGCACCACATACGTGAAATTTGAGTCAAGCGAATACAGCGGCATGGGAATTGCCACGGGCGCCGACATGACTTGCGTGATTTCAACGTCAGAATACTTCCCAATGGGAGACAACCCTGACCACTGCACAGGCACGCTGAAGGACATGATGGTAAGTTCTCAGGGCTACGGCCAATGAGCAACGCCAGAAAATTGCGCGAAACTGAAAACCACAAACAGTCAGGGGGCTTCTGTTTATGAAAGAAGCTCCTTGTACTGCTCGATTTCTTCGTCTGTTATGGAGCATCCGCTGAATTTCAGCGACAGCAGGCCTGCCTCCAGGATTTCGTGGTCAGTGAATTTCTTGAAAACCCCCCGTTCAAACGAGCTTGCGAAAAGCTCTGACGAGCGCAGAATCGATATGCCTTCAACGATTTTTTCGACTTCCCGTTTTCCGCTCTCGTTTATCTGCAGGCTGTACCCGGTCCTGCTCTCCATGTACTGCTTGAGCTTCAGCATATCCTCGACAAGGTGCCTTGTCGTCCTTTCGTCGACAAGCAGGGCGTCGGCGTTAAGCTTTTTGTAGCAGGCGATTGCCTCTGATTCGCCTGTCTGTATGAGCTTGATGTCGTGCTTTCCGAATTTGAGCAGGGAGTTGACGCTGTTCATCACTTTTTCGCCCTCCTCTTTCATACCC
>JAZDJV010000091.1:0-4635 GCA_043803585.1 Microcaldota archaeon
AAGGACAGGGCAAGAATGAGAAAAACGCTTCCTGCCAGAAAAACTGTGAAAACAGCCGGCAGAAGCAGAACTGTGAAGAAGATGCCGAACAAATCGGCGAAGAAGCGCGCAGTCAAAAGCAAAAAGAGCGGGCTGAAAGCGCGCGGAAAGAAAAGACGCTGATTACTTTCGTTTTCTTGGATGCTGTATCTTTCCGTCTTTTTCAGCGGTGTGAATTATTCCGTCTCTTATTGTGTAAACGTGGTCTTTTGGCTTGATGTAAGAAGTGTCATGCGTAACAATAACAAATGTTGTTTGTTTCTCTTTGTTCATTTTTCTCATGTAATCCATAAGCTCCGAGCCCGTATGGGAGTCAAGCTCGCCTGTCGGTTCATCGGCGAGCACAACCTCGGGGTCATTAAGCAGGGCCCTGGCGACAGCTACCCTTTGTCTTTCTCCGCCAGAAAGCTCGTTGGGCCTGTGGTGCAGCCTCTGCCCAAGGCCAAGCATTTCGAGGATGCTTATTGCTTTTCCGCGGTATTTTTCGACTTCACCCTGCGGAAGAACTGTGATAAGAACATTGTCAAGAACGTCCAATGTTGGAATCAGATTGAAACTCTGGAAAATGAAGCCGATTTTGTCTCTTCTCAAGATTGAAAGCTGGAATTCATTGAACTGACTCACATCTCTGCCATCAACAAATATTTTTCCGCTGGTTGGCTTTGAAAGCGCCCCCATCATGTCCATAAGCGTGGTCTTCCCGCTTCCTGAAGGGCCGATGATAAAGATGAAGTCGCCTTTCTCGACTTTCATCGAGATTCCGCGGACTGCCCTGACTTCGTTCTTTCCGAGCCAGAATGTTTTGCGGACGTCTTTTGCTTCGATCATTTTTTATCACATTTTACGTTTTATTTTTTTTCAGACAGCATCACTCGTGCCTTATCGCGACAACGGGGTCGAGTTTTGAGGCCCTGAATGCCGGGTATGTTCCTCCGACTACGCCCAGGATTATTGAAAGGAAGAATGACGAAACCACGAGCTCAAGCGTAAGCACAGGCGAGAACGGCAGTATCACGTCAAGCGCGAAAACTGCAAAATACCCCAATGCGATTCCGAGGACGCCGCCGATTATCCCGAGCATCAAAGATTCATAAAGCACGAGTTTTATCACATCATCGCTCGTCCATCCGACTGCCTTGAGCACTCCGAATTCACGGTATCTCTCCATTACGCTCATCAGCATCGTGTTCAGTATGCCTATTGCGCCGACCATAATTGCGACCGAAGAGATTGCAAGGAAGAACATGTCGATGTTCGAGACAATTGAACCCATTTCCTGCCCGCGTTCTGACGACGTCTTGGCGTCGACGTCGTCGATCATAAATTCTATTTTTGATGCCACTCTGTCGGCTTCATTCGGATTCTTGAGATCGACATAAAGCAGCGAAACCATCCCCTGCTTGAAGTTTCCGATTTCCCTCGCCGTGTCTATCGGCATCAGAATAACCATGTCAAGAAACTGCGAACCGGTCTCGTAGATTCCGACGACCCTGAAGTCCTCTCCGGCAAAGCTCATCTTGCTGCCGACTGATTTTTTGTAGTCGTCTGAAATCTTCTGCGAGATAACGATGGAGTATTTGTCCGAGGGTGTCAGAAACCTGCCTTTTTTTAGGTTTTCATAATATGAGCCCATGCTTATCGTTTTTTTCGCATTGTGCGAATCGACGCCTGCATATTCAAGCATACTTGCCATTCCCTTTGCAAGCGTGTCCTGGCCCTCGACAGAGCCTATCATGCCCCATATCTCAGGAGTCACAAAATTCACTTCGGTGAATTTTTCTATGTCATCGGCGTATTTTTCGTCGACTGTGGAAAGAATCGATTCAAAAGCGTCTTTTTCTATCACAGTCACGCCCTGCATATTTGAGATTGATTCTGTGATTGTGTACCTTATCCCTGCAGAAAGCGAAATCAGGCTGATCAGCCCGACTATGGCGATTGACAGCCCTATCAGGGCGAGCGCTGTTCTCGTCTTTTTCAGCCACAGATTTTTGAACGCAAAGTAGAACATGATTAACGCACCATTCTTGCTGTCCGTCCCGAAAATGCGGGCGCAAAACTGCTTATTTGCGCACCATGTTTATCAGCTTGATGCGCTTCATTTTCTTTGTGTAATAAAAGAACGCCAGTGCAATCAGGATGATTACAAGCATTATGTACGTTCCATTGAACGGCGCCGCGTGGCAGAATAGGGTGAATGCCGAGTCTGTCCCCATTTCCTGGCCTGAAGTGCTTTCGTATGCGAGCTTCACACTGAATTCGTTGCTTCCTGCCTTTGAAAGGATGATGTCAAAAATCGCCGTGCCTGTGTCGTCGACTTCAACTGTGCCTATGTAAGACTCGTTGCTGCCCACAAGACCATCGCTTACCAGATACGCTTTCGCGGATTTAGCGTCGCCCGTTCCTATGTTTTCAAGTTGGAGCGAAAGAGATATCTTTTTTCCCTGCTCGATTGTTTCGTCAGTTGTGATTCCCGCTATCTTAAGCTCAGGAGCGCCGTGGACCTCGAGTATGAAATCATTTGTTGACGAGCCGTCCGCGTAAATAAGCGTGATTGTTCCTTTGTAAGCGCCGGGCCCTGTTTTATAGCTTGTTCTCCCCGCGAATTCGACTGTTTCATGCCCATCTGGCGATATCACGCCTATTTTCTTTGACTGCGGAACCCACTGTATGTATGAAGTTGAATTTGTCTCGACAGTAGCTGTTATATCTGAAACAGTAAGCGAGCCAGTGTTCTTTATGTCAAATACGATAGAAAAATTTCCGTCAACAGGAATGTCTGCCGGCTCTGCTGTTATGCCTACAAATTCAAGGGCTTCTTCTGTTGAAACAATCACATTTGCGTATCTCGTCACTGTCTCAATAGCGCCTGTCACCCCCCTGCGGGCGGAAATTGTTATTGGAATTGAGTAAACTCCAGGGGTGGCGTCTGATACGTCAAATTTGAAGGAAACAGTATTCTTGTCCTGCGGGGTTATTTCACCCAGCGTAGCTGTGCCGGTTACTGCTGTGAACGGGTCCTGGAAAACAGCAGTTGCCGTAATAGCATAATAATCCGCCGTGCCTTTGTCTATTAAATCAACCTGCAGGATGGCGCTCTTTGAGTCTGATGACAGAGACGACGGGTATGTTGACGAGGAATCAATGTAGATTCCCTCGGTTAATGCTGAAAATCCAATGCCTGCGAGAAGCAATACCGCTATAACGTATTTGTACATGTTCATCAATTGCTTAACGCAGGGCGATATAAAAAGCCTATTGCCTAGCGCGAAAAGGGGCCGGCTCTGAACGCGGAAAGTTTATTGTTCCGGCGCAATTGCCTTTTGTTCTTGGCGCGCATTATTTATTGTTCCTGAACGCGTTTTCTGGCTTTGATTTTTTTCACAGTTAAAAGCGCAGCAACTGCGGCTATGCAAGCCATCGCAGCCGGGATTGACAGGTACAAAATAGAGTCTCCTGTCAGCGAAGATTCAGCTATCGGGAGTTCGAAAGAATCCTTGGCAGACGCATTCTGTTCTGAGTCATTTTTCTCTGCTGAAACGCTGAAATTCACGCGGTTTGAAAAAAATGAGTCTGATTCATTGTCGTAGCAGGAAAGATTTAGGCTGTGGTTCCCCTTTTTCACGTTAAGGTATGTGTATACTGACGCGTTTCCGAGCGAAATCATCTTATCAAATTCAAGGCTGTCTGCAGAAACGTAGCAGGTGTCTTCATCGGCGGAAACAGTCACTGTTGCATTGCTGACGGTGACATTTACCGTTACATTCGGCTCACCCGTCTGATTTTCCGCCTCAGACTCGTTCTGCTCGCCCAGCTCCGTTTCATCGGTGACATTTATTGTAACATAAGTGGTGATATTCTGCTGAACAATGATCTGCTTTTCAATGGCCTGCTCGGAGAACTGCAACCCTGTGAAACAGGTGATGTCTGTTTCGTTCTCCTGGACTGATGTTGTGCAGTTGCTGCTGTTTGTTTCGAAATCCTGTACATCTTGGTAAGGCGCATGAAGAAGATAATCGGTGAAAAACAGCACGGTTGTCTGCTTTATGATGTGCGTGCTGTTCTCATAAACATTTGTGGTTGTGCTGTTTCTGCTGTTCTCCGAGTAAGGGATGAACACAAAATCAAGGCTTGACGTGTATGAATAAGCCCTGATGCCGAGCTGCGATCTAATTTCTCCTTTTTCCGAAGACGCCAGGGCTTTCACAGCTGACGAGGAAAGCGCAGGCAGGTCAGCTGCACTTGTCTCAAAGCTGATGTCCTGCGACGGCGAGCTGACTTCGACATGCATTTCTTCATTTTCGTTGTTTGTTATCTCAATCCTGTGCTTGCCGTCTTTGCTGTATTTTTGGTACGAAAGCGAAATATTCGGAGCGTACTGTTCTGCGCCGGAAAATGAAGCAAGCAGTTTCGGGTTGGTTGAGTCATAGCCCACGCCGTCAATTGAAATATCAGACAGCGTGTATGTTCCCCACCCGCCCCAGTTTGCTTGGGAATACCATGTAATGTTGAGCCGCCTTGTTGCGTCAATAATCTGCGTTCTGTTCGCTTCGGTAGAATCAATCAGCGAGGCAAGGGCGACGTTCACGCTGCCGA
>JAZDJV010000092.1:0-2468 GCA_043803585.1 Microcaldota archaeon
AATAATATTTTATTAGTTGATTTTGAAAAAAATTTGAAGTATTATTATATAAACCCTAAAAAAGTTAGATTTTTGAATAAAATATGGGACATTGAAGGCTTATAATTTTTTAACCATATATGGCCCTTCTTGTTTATATCCCAGTTTTGAACGATAGTACTCTCGCGCGCCGACGCCTGAAATCACAAGCATCTTGTTTTTATTGAATTCTTCTTTTGCGATTCTCTCGGCTTCCTGCAGAAGCTGCTTTCCAAAACCATGGTGCTGCGCCCCTAATTTTGGCTTTGCGCCTATCTCAGCAGACGGGCCGTAGACGTGGAGCTCGCGGATGCCCGCGCTCCTGCCGGTGATTTCTTTTCTGAAAGGCTTGTCCGGAATGCGCAGGCGCGCGAATCCCACGAGCTTTTTGCTTTTTTTGTTTTCATAATGCAGGAAGATTTCATTTCCTCCGCTTGCCTCGTAATCAATGCGCTTAAGGGCAGGCTTGACGATTTTCTCGTTCCTAATTTCATTGCATCTGATGCATCTGCATTCAATGCCCAGTTTTTTCTTCTCTTCCTCGACATACTGGCGCAGATTTGAGTGGCGCGGGCCTTTCAGAATAAGCTTTGTAGGAATGTCGCGCTGAATTCTCATCACGCGCACCCACGGCGGGAAATATTCCTCTGCGCGCGCGAGCAGATTCGCCGTCTGCTGCTCGGTGTAGGGCTTCCACTTTCCCTGCTCATACCATTTATGCAGAATAGTCTGCCCGTATTCCGGTTTCACAAGCAGGCAGGGATAGATTTTCAGCATATCTGGCTTGTAATCCTCATTGCTGAAAACTTCTTTGAACATTTTCAGGTCTGTTTTCAGGTCAGAGCCCGGCAGATTGCTCATCAGGTGATAGTTGATTTTTAGGAAAGAATCTTTGCACAGTTTCGTGGCTTTGACAACGTCTGCAACCGTGTGCCCTCTGCTGTTCAGCTTGTAAATCTTGTCATTCGGATTCTGCACGCCGATTTCAACGCGCGTGGCGCCGAATGAAAGAATGTTGTTTATCTCGGGCTTCATCAGCCAGTCGGGCCTTGACTCGACTGTCAGGCCGATGCAGCGATGGCGCGCTGTTTCATTGCGGTGCTGCGCCGCTGTCAAATCTTTTGAATTAACTCCATTCAGAGCGTCATAGCAGCGCAGAACAAACCTTTTCTGGTAATCAATGGGCTCGGCAGTGAATGTTCCGCCCATAATTATCAGCTCAATCTTGTCAGTCGGATGGCCGACTGCCTCGAGCTGTTGCACGCGGTTTTTGACCTGCTCATACGCGTCAAAATCATATCGCGCTCCGCGCATTGACGCGGGCTCGTTTCCTGTGTATGACTGCGGAACGCCGATGTCCTTACCGCCTAAACAGAATGCGCAGGTGCCGTGCGGACATTTTGAAGGCTTTGTCATCACAGAAACAACTGTGACACCAGAGCCTGTGCGCGAGGGCTTTGTTTTGAGGAACGCGCGCGCTTTCACAGCGCTGGCAGGCGCGCGCTCGAGAATCTCGGAGTCAAGCGGAAGCTTTGAAAGCCCGTGCTTGCGCACGAGCCTGGCTTTCAGGCGCTGGAGCTCGGTCTTGTTCTTCACTTTTCCGGCCTGGATCGCGCTGACTGCGTCTTTGAAGAAATCAGATGTCATTATAAGTTTTAATGCTTGGCCCTTGAAAAAAGTTTGTATTTCACGGCGTCGGCCAGTTCGAGGGCTATTCCGAAGATTTCCTCGGCTTTTGCCCTGCTGTTTTTGTATTTTATGTAATTGTCCCTGGCGTCAAGCACTTTCGCGACTTTCTTGGAAAGCTCGGCGCCGTATCGTTCCTTGTAAAAGTCAATCATTTTCTGCTTGTCCTGGATGTATTCGACGTATTTTTTCTGCTTCAGCTCGCCGTCAGTCATCGCCATTTCAATTCCAAGATAGGCGATATTTTTGGCGTTGCATAATGATTCATTAAGCAAAAATTCTGACTCGCTTTTGCCGTACTGCGCGGGCGCCCTTTCCAGCGGAAGCTGGAAAAAAAGAAGGTCCATCATCCCGAATTTCATCAGGTCTTCTGTCGTCACGTCTCCGACCTTGATAGTTTTCAGAACATCCGAGCCGTGAACAAGCTTGTTGGCGTTTTTCAGGCCTTCGGTGAACCATTTCTGGAAAACAACGCCGGTTGCCTGTATGCTTGCCATATCTGTGATCGCCGGATTGATGAAAATGTCGTATTCTCTCTTTACTTTCGGATATAGGTATCTGAACGGCCTGAATTCAAATCTTACCGAGCACTTGTCCTGAAATTTGTCGGCTGTTTCCCTGCACAGCTCGCCGATTTTCAAAAAGTCCTTCGGCCCGGCCTTTTCTTTGAAAATAAAAAGCAGGTTTATGTCGGGCCTATCAAGGCTTACCTTTCCAAACGCATAGCTGCCGAAGATGTAAAAACTTTCCAGCCTTTTTCCGAG
>JAZDJV010000093.1:0-2839 GCA_043803585.1 Microcaldota archaeon
GACTTCAACACCCAACCTGCGCAGCTGGCCTGCAAAGGGCTTTGAGTTCTTGAAAACGATTCTGTGCAGCTCTTTAATCAGACTGACTGAAACGTGCTCTTTTGTTTTTCTTATGAAGCTGACTGCCTCAACAACCCCGTATGTCTCAGAAATGTCCTCTTTGGTTTTATAAGCAGGCCATTTTTCCTCGTCAATAATCTGCTCAACTTCGCTCTGCGTCACTTCAGAGCCCTCAATGGCGTTGGTGTTGTACGAAAATATTTCAGAGAATCTGTGCCATTCGTCCTCAGACAAATGGAACACCTTAAAATGCGACCTTTTTTCAAGATTTTCAACCATTTCCAGCTCTTCGGCTGACAAAACAGCCGTGAAGGGGTCCCTTATTGACTTGTAAACCTTAACCCGCCCGCGGATCTGCTGGCCGGCTATGGGCTTTGCTCTCTCAAGCTGCTCGGGGCTCAGATTTTTGCCGAGATATCTGCGTATTTTCTTTACTTTTCCCTTGTAGCGGAACGAATGGACAAGATAGTACTTTTTACCTCCGCCGGCCTTGCGCTCTTCAACGAACATGCTAATAATATGGGTGACCACATATTTAAACTTATCTGTTAAAAAGTGCTACAATTGATATAGAAAAGCGCGCATTTGCTGAAAAAAACGCCGTTTTTGGCGCAAACAGATATAATTTTATATCTGTTTGTTGATTTTTACCAAGAATTTCACGCAATATGCTATAAAATTATATCTAATTAACTGATAATGTTATAAAATAAATGATAATCCATCTCAGCATCAAAGCGAAGACCCGAACTCCTTCTTGACCTGGGCCAGAAATTCGCTCAGCAGGCGCCCTGCGCCCTGGCTCTTTGCTTCGGCAAAGAGCGTTTTCTTGTCCAGCTTCAGCCCCTTTATTATGGCAGCCGCATCCTCCCTGTCTGTGATCCTCTCTGTGATGCTTTTCAGCAGGAGGATGTCCTCGGGCGCGGCGATATAAAGATGAAAATTCCCGAAATCATGCCTCTGAACAGCTCTTTCCTGCATTGATTTTGAAAATTTGAACTGGCCCAGGCAGGCGAGGAACAGGTCAAAGTTGGGCCTGCCGTGGCACTCAAACCTCATGGGCTTGTTTTTCATTTCTTCGTAATCAGTCACTATTGTTTTTATGGAGCGCAGGGCGTTCGCATACCACAGCTTTTTTTGCAGCACTTCGGCTGTTCTGCGCCTGGCGTTTCTGTCTGTGAACACAAGATCAATGTCCTTTGTCCTTTCTTTCAGGCCGTGAAACATGAGCGCAGTGCCGCCGACTGCGTACGCCTGCGTCTCCTTCCTCAATTCCCCGCCTATCTTCTCAAAAAGCTCTATCTGCTCGCTGTGCTCTATCATAATTTCATCTCCACGGCTTACGCTGCATTACCTCAATCTGTTCATGTCCTTTTTCGTGAATGGAATGAATATGCCCCATTTTTTTGACAGGTCTTTGTAATCTTCCGAAGGGCCTGCCTTTGAAATCAGGTATTTATCATAAACCTTTGCTCTGAGCAGGCCGCGGTACGTTCTTTTGTCCATGCGCGGCACTTTCGGGATTTCCCTCCGCGCCAGGTCATACAGCGCCCCTATTTTTCTCTTTTCCCCGCCCGCCATTTTCATCAGCAGTTTCCAGTCACTCACTTTTCTGAACAGCAGAATGGAGCCGAGGATAAACCTGGCTTTTTTTGTCCTGACAGCTGACACAAGCGCATCTTCAAACGAATACGGCCCCCACACATAATGCTCATACGGTTCGTCAATCTGAAAATCCTTGGGCAGAACCCTGTTCAGCGCTTCGACCAGCCCCCCCGCTGGCGCAGGCCTTGCGCACGGTTTTATCACATAAGTGCGCTCTGGCTTTGTGTATATAGTCTGATGCACAAAGCCGTTTTTTCTCATCATTGAAACATAATAGACAGCTGTCCCTCTTTTTATGCCAAGCTCGCTGCATATTCCTTTAATCGTTTTCCTTCCCTCAAGCTTCTGAGCCAGTTTTTGGGCAAGTTTGCTGTCTGTCATGTTATATAATGTACACGGTATAATATATAAAGGTTTGCCACTCTACCGTTTTGACTGGCTGTTTCGCGCCTCAAATCTCGTACTTCTTCCCCTTCTGCACCATAATGGTGTGCGAGTCAATATCCCTGAACTTCCCCAGCCTCTCGCCTACTCCCCTTCTTCGCCGTCCTTCAGCTTCCTCAGGCGGACGGCCCCGCTGCGGAGGAGAGGATAAGCTTAAATATCAAAATAATGATAGTATTATCAAATAAATGATAATACGTTTCAGCCGCTGTTTTGGCGGGAGTTGCAACGCAGAGGAGGGGGCGCAGATGGACACCTTGCTCAGGATCTTGGAAGTGTTTTTTGAAAATCCTCTCATTGAAAGAAACGCCAGAGAGGTTTCGCTGAAGTCAGGGCTTGCTTACGGAACCTGCTATAATCACCTGCATAAGCTTGTTAAGGGGGGGCTGTTTTCGCTGCAAAGAAAAGGGCAGGCCGGCTTTCTCATGGCAAACCTGCAGAATTCAGAGCTGCTGAAATATTTTGAGATGCTGGAGCTGCGCAGAACCAAGTCATTTTTTGAAAAGCGCGGAAGAGAGTACTTAATGCTGGAAAAAGTGCTGCAAAACCAGGGGGGGATTGAATTTTCAGCTGTTTTCGGCTCATTTGCAAGGAAACAGCACGTGGAAAACTCCGACATTGACCTGTTGCTGGTCGGAGACAAGGGAAAATTTGAAAAGCGGGTTATCGGCAGATGCAAGGATTTCGGGATAACGAAAGGAAGGGAAATAAATCCGGTGTTCGCTTCTGT
>JAZDJV010000094.1:0-2236 GCA_043803585.1 Microcaldota archaeon
TTGCCTGCATGGGCTCTGCCTTGCCGCAGGTTCCTGAATGGTGCTCTGTGTTTTTTGCAGTTGCATCGATTGAGCTCCATAATGCTGGTGTGGATATCTCTATCACCGGTGCAACTACCGGCTCTGTGATTTTTCCGTTGATTATCATATAGCATTCAGCGCCGGTGTATTTTGCGTTCAGGCGCTTGTCATCTATGTTCCACTCTGTGAAGTTTTTCATGAATATGCCGTGATTTACGCCTTCGATAAGCTCTTCCTCTGTGTAATCTCCTTCGCCTACGTATGTGTTTGCCATTCTTACAATCGCTTCGCGGTCGAATCCTGTTGCCCTTGATGCGCCGTTGCTTTTTGTTCCCATCAGGGCTGCTGTGCTCCTGTTGTGAAGGAACTCGTTAATTATTCCGTTCTTGATCAAGTGCCTTTTTCCTGCTTTTACGCCGTCATCATCATAGAGGTAGTAGCCGAAGCTGCCTTCAATTGTCGGGTCGTCGAAGATGTTTACTGCATTGCTTCCTATTCTTGTGTTTAGCATGTCCTGCTTTATGAACGTCTCTCCCGCCTGAGCTGCCTCACGCCCCATTACCCTGTCTGCTTCGTAAGGATGGCCGACTGACTCGTGCACCATTATGCCTGTAACTTGGGGTGCAACAACAACATCTATTTTTTCTTTTGGAGGCTTAATGCCGGTTCTCATGTTTTCGTCCATCTTTAGGACTTCGTTCTTCAGCAGCTCTGGAAAGTTCCGTCCTATTATCTTTTCGAAGCCGCCTGCATCGCCGTACTGCCAGTATCTCTGCGATGTTTTTCCTGCGATGTTTATTGTTATGAAATGCCAGAAGTCAACTCTTGGTATTTTTGACATGATTTTTGTCCCTTCGCTGCTGACAAAATACTTTTCGGTGTAAAAGTCGGACATTGAGAAGAATCTTCCGGGAACGTTCACTTTTGTTGATGCTATTGCCTTTTCAATTTCGAAAAGAACATTCAGCTTGTCTGTTGGCGAGAGGTTTTCAAGGTTTATTTTCTGCCTGACTTCATAGTCTGCATTTTCAACAGGCTCTTCCGACATCGCCGCAGAGGATGAAATCCTGCACGCCGCAGATGTTATCTTTACAGCCCGCTCAACTATGTTCTTTATTTTCTCTTTTTCAAGCTCGTTGGTTGAGGTGAAGCCGAAGCATCCGCCGGCGTCAATCCTTATTCCTATTCCCTGCACGCGGTCAAACCCCGCCATCTGGGGCACGCCGTTTTTCAGGATGAATTCGTTCTTGCTTGTCGTCTCAAGGCGCGCGTCTGCATATTTTGCGCCGAGCTTGATTGCGTAATCAACTGCAAACTCTGCGAGATCAAGATCCATAATGAAAAGATAAAACGGTGATTTATAAAGTTTTTCTCAGAAAGAATTTTCAAAAAAGCCCGAAGCGTTTTTTCTTTGAGGACTGTTCTTCAAACTTAAAAACCTTCAGGCCGAATTTGATATATTTTTTCAGCAGTGAAATTAGGGGGTCTATGTAACGACTAATGGCTTTTTTTGCGGCTTTTTGGATTTTATCTTGCCTTAACGAGTTTGTTTCGCAGTAACGCAGGCTTTGGTCTAAGAAAATTATTAGTTGCCCTTCTATCACTTCAATCCTTTTGTCAAGGTCTGAAACGTACCTGCTGGCATTAATTAAGGCGGGAGAATTTCCTTTGGCTGCTCCGCTCAGCATTTGGTGCGCGTATGACTGTGCTGCCTTGATTTTTATTATTGCCCCGCCGCTGCCTTCAAGGCATTTTAGGGCCTCTGCGAAATAATATGCTGCGGTGTAGAATCCTGATGAAAAGTTTCCTTCTTTAATCTTTAATAAACATTCTTTGGCTTGTTCCAATAGCTGGAGAGCTTCGCGGAGCTGCACTAATTCTTCCTGTTCAAGCGCTTCTTCATCGGCAAAAAATTTAGTTGAACTGGCCATGTTTCTTCTCTGGAAAAGTTACTATAAAAATCTTTTGTCAGCGCGTTACTTCAAAGCTTTTTACCTGCTCTGCGAGCTTTCTTGCCTTTGCGTTTGTTGCGAAGTGCTTTCTTATCGGCTCAAGAAGCTTGTTTATTTCTGCTGCCACGGCTGCTTTCAAATCAGCAGGGTGCAGTTTTCCGCTGGCGTAAGCCTTTTCCAGTTCACCATAGCTTTCGATGTTGATGTCTCCTCCGAACTTTTCGGGGCGCTTTATCTGGAGAGAACTGGCTTTTTCAAAGATG
>JAZDJV010000095.1:0-9198 GCA_043803585.1 Microcaldota archaeon
TCAATCTTCTCTTTTTCAAGCACTTTCAGATAGCCGTGATTTACGTTCATTATGGTTGAGGCTTCCTTAATTTTCTCCTCAACTTTCGAAATCTCTGTCAGCGCCTCGTCCTTCTTGGCTTCGTACTCGGCTATGCCCGAAACCTCGTCAATCAGTCCGCGCCTCTGCTGGGGCGTCATTTTCACGAATCTCTCGACGTCGCCCTGCATTATGATGTTGTGCCCGTCGGGGTGGATGTTCATCGAGCTCAGCAGCTCCTCAACCTGGAATTTGGTCGTCCTTCTGTCGTCCATTCTGAACACTGAGGCGCCTGTCTTGTCAATTGTCCTTGAAACAGCATGCTGCTCTCCAACGCCGTCGCGCAGATTAAGCGTGACTTCGGCGACAGGCTCTGATGATTTTGAATTGACTAGGTCGCTGAGCCTGTTGGCTCTCAAATTCTTCATAGAAGTGGTTCCGATTGCGAAGCACACGCCGTCAATGATGTTGCTGTTGTGCACAAAAATGTTTTCGGCCACAAAATTGTGGTTTTTTTCAACGCATAAATCATAAACCCACTCGCTTTCTGGCTTTATTTCCTTGATTTCTGTGATTTCATCCCAGTACACTTCTGAATTCGCGAGCTTTTCCAGCTGCTTGTAATTCTGCGAGTCCGGCGCATTTAAAAATTTAAGAAGCCTTGAAAGCTCTTGCCTGCTCATCTCGCACCTATTTTCATAATAGGAGGCAAGTGATGGGTATCTTTTCCTGTTGCTTTTAACGCTTATGCCAGATTCCTTAACAAGATTTTTAAACATCCCATTTGATTCTGGTATCAGATCAAGATTCGGATTTTGCTTCACATTTTTAGCCGAAAGCAATTTCAATCTGCCCTGCTTTTCACCAATTAAACCCACACTATCAGCAAATTTCCTTATATTTTCATAACCATAGATATATACTGAATAATACGTTCGTTTTGTCTTTAATTTTGTGTTGGTGGCCGCTTTTCTCTTCTCTTTAATTAGGGAGATTACGCCAAGTTTCAAAAGCAAGAATTGTACGTCCTTCGCAAGCTGCCTGCTTGCAGTTGCATATTCGATATACCCCGTCTTTGCATTAACATAGCCGTCTCCCGTAAAAAGGGCTGACAAAAATGATGAAGTCACGCCATCATTTGATTTAATCACAAGATCCGGAGCTCTTTTCGTGGCTGCCCTTTCTTTTCCAAAATCAAACAGTCTCTGCATAGTCCTGCACAGCGGCTGTGAGAAAATGATTGCGTCGGCCGCATTTTGTTTATAATTAAAAACACCAGGCTTTACATCTAATGAAGTTTGGCAGGCATTGGAAAAATCATCAACAACCTCTTCATCAGAATTGACAAACCTGAGCTGGCCTGCAAGATTATTTGTGCCTTCTGAAATCATATAACCTAAAAATCTTGAAAGCTCGGGAGTAACTTCTTTTATCGGTTCATGCTCAATGTTCTGATTTTTTGCCTTAAAACTCCTGATCAAACCGTATTTTTTGCTACGCGAGCCGTTTGATTCAATAATGCTGTTCAAGTAAGCTATATTGATGGACTGCCCGTCCATCAACCCTTCAATGGCATTCACGGGTATTGACGCTGTTTTTGAAAGCTCCCTCTTCCATTTTCTGCCGTATTTTTCTGAAAATGAACGGACATAATCACGGAGCTGCGCAGAGTGGGGGACATATATGTTGTCTTCAGGCTTGAAATAAGAAGCAAAATCAATTTCTGTTTCGATAGGCTCGCATAAAAGCAGGCGGGGCGATGCTATTTTAGCCCCGACTCTTAATTCCTCTGCTTTCGGGGAAACAAGCTGTCCATCTTTTAGTCTGAATAAAGGGTGATAAGGTGTGGTTACGATTTCTTTTCCCGCTTTTGTCTTTATCTTCAGCATTTTCTCAGGCGCTTTTCTTTTCACAAAAGCAGCCACTTTCTTGCGCTCTATCTTCAATGTTTCGGGGTTAAGGCTCAAAATCTTCAAATCGTCTGAATTCTCAGCTGTGTAAAAGCCGTCATCCATATTTTTTATATCTTTGGCTTTCTTCAGCTGGCCTTCAACAAGCTTTCCTATTGCTGTTTTGCTTCCGTCAGCCAGCACTACCTCAACTTCGGGGCTGAGGCATTTGCCCGAGCCGTTCGGACCCACAATAACCGTGTAGCCGTCTGCAAACGGAAGGCTAATGTTCTTGAAAGACTTAAAATTATGCAGCTTTATTTTCTCGATTTTGCCCACTAAGCGTCACCAGTCATCGTTGTATGCTGTAATAACGAATATGAAGCATATAAAAGTTCTGTTGAGCTGGTTTTTCAGCTCTGCCTGCCTGATTTTCAGTTCTGCTCGTTCACTTTTTCTCGTACTGCCTGCTCTTTGCCCACAGAATCTTGAACCCTTTGTCCTTCAGCTTCTTGCCCCAGTCAACGAGTTCGCCCGGCTTGCGCTTTGAGTAGTCGAGGTCATTGAGAGTGGCTGTGTGCCTCTCCTCTGCTTTAAATCCTCTCTGCTTGTAAAACTCTGGGTAATGCTCCCGGCCGGTGGGAAACTGAACGCCTTTCGCCCCTAAATTTTTTGCTTTTCTAATCCAGATTTCTCTGGCAGCTGTGCCGTAGCCGCCGCCCGTTCTCCGCAGTTTTCTGTCAATTTCAAAATCCGGAATGCGCAGCAAATCGCCCTCTTTTTGGGCTGCTGAATAGACAGCTTGGCTGCCTTCTTTTATTTTCCCCTGTTCAAGAATACCCTCATAAGCATCAATATTGTACCATCCAGGATGACTCTCTTCTCGCCAGAATAATCCGGGATGGCCACCTTCTCGCCAGACCAAAACCCTGTTTTTATCTGTCCTGTCGCCTTCCTTATAATTGGTAATCATGATACATTTTTCAGAACTTTTCTCCCACCTTCCTTCACGTTTGTATGGCAACTGGTACTTCCCCCCTTCAATCGTAACCTACACAGTGCCTTCTCTGACGCGTTTGTCCTGCGCTTTCTTCAGCTCGGCTCTGCGATTTTCCTTTTCCCTGCGGATTCTCTTCGCTTTCCCGGAAAAACGCTCGCTGGCGGGCCTGTTCATAACTAGGTATTACAGCGCTCCAATAAAAAACTATGCAAATGCCTGCCTGAATATAAAGGCAGGCAGCGTAAATATAGTTATGGGCGGCGCAGCACGGTGGAAGTGGAGAAAGACAGCTCCGGCAAGAGGATTAGTTAAGATTATAGATCCGATCATCAGAGAAAGGAAGCCCACAAAAGAAGAAAGAGTTTATTTCAAACCATTGCTGAAAGGGGGTTGCCGTATTGTTATGACAATCACAAAAAGCGACTCCAAACTCGTTGAAACCCGCAAAACACGATTTGGGAGGATAAGAGTAACTGATTTAAGCGATTCAGTGAAGGCTGCCGAACGGCAGCTTAATGATAGTTATAATCAATTTTCAGACGCGGTGTGGACAAATCCTAGGGGAGAACACAAAAAAATTGACCAGTTAAGAGAAGACATTGGCCGGCTAATAATGAATATGAACGAAGCAGAGAAAAAGGTCGTAAACGACATAGAAGCTGGAAACGAAAAGGAACTTGAAAAAAGTAGGCAGAGGCTCGGAGACATTTTTGGTGAAGTAGCTACCGAAATTCTCATTCTTAAGACGGCAAAAAAAGTCGTTGACAAACATGCTGATTAATCACTGCAGGATTATTAACAAACAGTCACGCGCCCGCGCCCGGCATCGCCAGCTTCGTCAGGTAGTAGGCCCATCCCGAGTGCGACAGGATTGCAATAAGCAACAGATACGGCGAATATCTTGAGAAAACGTTGTAATCATTCTTGTGCCTGCTCCAGTAGCCGTATATTGCAAATGCAGAGAGGACAAGCGCAGGAATGACTGCGAGGGAGTATATTGAATTGGTGTAAACCAGATACGAGAGGTAAGCCAGCGCAGGAAGAATCTCAAGTCCGAGGAATATGAGCCCGATTTCCTCAAGCCCGCCGACGTGCGGAACTTCTCTTGCCTTTGACTTCGCTTTTTTCTTCTGCATCATGCCCACGAAAATGCACAGCACTCCGAACGCGGGGAATATGGCATACGGATACACCCTTCCTGTGAAAAGCCCTGCTGCACCCAGTAGAAGGAGCCCGATGTCAAGCGCAAGCCACAGGAACACCGTGGCTATGCCGAGCAGAATCATCTTCTGACCTGCCGGCTCGTAGTCTTTGAACGTATTCTGCACAAACTTTCTGAGCATGGTATTTTTCACGACTTCCTGAAATATAAAGGTGATTTATGCTAATTTTTCGCCTGCTGCCGGACCCGGGCACTGGTTATAAATTTCTTCGATTTTGAATTCAATCACACCGCGCGGATTTTTGGCGGGGCTTTTTGACCTTATCCATTTGACGCCCTCATTGAAAATCTTGCCGCTTGCGTGATAGACTCCCGTTCCAACAAGCTTGTAACCTTTGTTGTTCTGCGCGTCCCAAAAGGACACGCACATTTTTCCATTTTCCTTGATGTTTGCAGCTGTCTGCTTCATAAAATTGTCAATAAACCAAATTGTTTTTTCATCAATCACTTTTTTCCAATATATCGGCGCTATGTTTGGCTTTCCATCTGCACTGACAGTTCCAACTGCAGCGATATCCTGCGATTCAAATAGTTGTTTTATCTCGTTTGTTAACATCTTATTACCTCATTTGATTTCTTTTGCGTATGCTTTTGGGTTGCAGGTTTTTCCTCTTTTGGGGCAGACTAAACAGGCCTGGAATCCCTCTGCAAGCTCCTTAAAGTCAGTCTCTCTGAACCCCAGTTTCCCGACCAGGCCATAAAGCCTGGTGACGGCGTAAATCTTTTTTATTTTGTTTTTTCTGCAGTAAGCAAAAACGGCTTCGCTCAGCTTTTTTGAGATTCCTTTCCCGCGGAATTCTGGAATGACCGCCAGCCCGCTGTATTCGCACTGGCCGTCTGACTCATTCAGGATTACGCAGCCGACAGCCTTTCCCTCCTCATAAGCGACCCAGCCCTGCTTCAAATTCTTGAAAAAATCTTTGTCAACCCACAGCTCTTCGTTCCATTCAGGGCAGGCGTTTATGACAGACGCAATCAAATCCGCATCTTTTGTCCTTCTAATCTCCATAAACCTTTCACGCCTTCTGTTATATACTTTCAGAATATAATGCTTTTTAAGGCAAAATGACTATGCATAACCAGGTGTTTTCTGGATGAATGAGGCCAGCAAAGGCAGATTTGAAAGTTCGGCAGTGTTTCTGCTGCTGTTTATCGGCTTAGCGTTTGCTTTGACTTCTGTGACAATAAACGCGCCTGCAAACAACGCCTATGTTAACGGCACAGTCATGATAAACGCCACAGCAGACGCGGCCGTGACCTCGATGTCATTCTTCAACTCGTCTAACGGCATTGCCTGGACGCTGATAGGCACAAATTCAACAGCAGGCACGACTTCATATTACTGGTGGAGCACGGTAAGTTATGACCAATCAGGCGTGCAGATAAGAGTCAACGCCACTGACGGTTCGACGACTGTAACCGGAACAAACACTGGAATCAGGGTTGACAACACCAAACCGGACGTTACGGCTATAGTAAACAGCTCGATAAACGAGCTGAATATCACGGTGACTTGGACAACAGACGAGCTTGCAAATTCGTCAGTGAATTACGGACTGACGACAGATTTGGGGACGGTGAACGGAAACTCAAGTTATGCGCTGAGCCATTCGGTAGTCATCGCCCCTCTTCTTGAAAACACGATTTATTATTACAACGTAACATCCTGCGACCAGGCCGGAAACTGCTACCTTTCTGCGAGATACAGCATCACAACTCTGGACGCAGCCCCGCAGATTACCGCCGTAACAAATGCAAGCTTCACAAACTCGTCTTTCACAGTAAACTGGACAACGCACGAATACGCTAACGGCTCGATCAATTACGGAACCACGACCGCGCTCGGCACCACAACCGGAAACGGCTCGAACACGACAAGCCATTCAATAAACATCACCGGGCTGGCAAACGGCACGCTGTACTATTACAACATAACATCCTGCGACAATATCACGGTGTCAAACTGCAACACAACCGGGCCTTACTCTGCCACAACTCTTGTTGATTCAACAGAGCCAAGCGTCGCTAATCTGCTGATAAACGGCTCGTCCACAATTAACATCACTCAAAACACAATGATCAACGTGACTGCAAGCGCGACAGACAACACAAATATTTCCTCGGTTCTCCTGCAGGACACGCTGCAGAACGGAACAAAATCAAACTACACAATGACAAATATCAGCGCCGATCTTTTCACTGTTTTATACGCCCCGGTAGGCGCGGGGCTTCACAACTTGACTGTATACGCCATAGATGCTTACAGCAACACAGGCAGCTCCTCGCAGTCGCAGTTCAGGTCATTCGGACAGTTTATGGTAAGCGCAAACATAACCAGCCCGTATTATAACTTCACAGAGGGCGTTGCAAATAAGTTCACAATCACCATATACAACAACAACCAGTCAGCTGAAAATTACACAATAAACGTGTCGCAGCAGAATTATTCGGCTGGGTGGACTGTGTCCCTGAATGGAACAAATCTTTCGCTGGCCTCGCTGTCAACGGGAGATATCAAACTTATTCTCACAACTGACAGAAAAATGACGAATTACACCCTCGTTTACATAAACATAACGTCAAACAACACGGCCTACAATGTCAATTACACCATAAAATTCGCGCCGGCAAACATTTCAATCGGCATGCTCAGTTACATTGATGTTGTAAATACAACTTATTACTGGCTGGGCGCTTCAAAATATATCAATGTAACGGGAATTTCAATGTGGTCGCAGTGCACAGGCTACGACATGAACAATTCAAATGTGTCCTGCGGAATTTATAACAATTACACGTCTGTCGTGAAGGCGGGCACGTTTTACAACGCGACAAACACCTGCGTAATAAATGCAAGCGGAATTGCCCCCGGAAGGTACAATTTCACGGTGAATATCACGGACGCGAAAAACCAGACTGATTACAATGAAACTCCCATGCTGGTTCCCGGAACCGTAAACGTAAGCGTGAATAATACAAATTCAGTCATTGATCTGACTTTCAAAGTCAGCGGAAGGGCCATTTATAATTCAACAGGCCACGCTGTCTACGGGGGATACCAGGCTGTGAACGCGACTTTCGGGACATCGGCCTGCCTTGGAACCCCGGGCCCAACAGGCTATTTTGAATTTGACTGCCGCTCCCCTCAAACCGCGGGGACGTACAATCTTACGGTGAATGTAACCGGCGTATGGAACGTATCGGGCGTTGGATACGCCACTCTGACAACCAGCAGCGCGTTTGTCGGAGCTGAAGGGAAAAAGGTGCGCATCACTCCGAACGAAACATCGGTTACTCTCGGAATAGGGGAGAAAAAAATAAAAATCAGTGTGTACAATAATTACTCTGAAGTAAAGATATTTAATTTCACGATAAAGGAAACGGGAGAATACATGCATTTCGGCCTGGCGCCGCAGAACAAATCACTGAATGTCGGCGCAAAGGCCACGGAATCGTTTGAAATCACGCTCACGCCCTTTGAAAGCATAAAACCAGGCACATATTCTGTTGTCATAGCTGCAGAAGGCGAAGACGAATCAGCGGCAATAGCTGTCACAATCACCGGCGATGAATTCGGGGCTGACACAATAAACGCGAAAAGGTATCTCGAGAAAGGGGCGGGCAACGCAAGCACGAAAGTTGTGATTCTTGTGAAAAACAATCTTGGTTTGAAAGCGATTGCAGAAGTCATCGAGACGATTCCGAAGACAGTCGCCGAATCTGTCAGCAACATCTCGTCGTTCTCGCCTGAAATCAATGAAACAGTGCAGGCCGACCCTGTTGTCAAATGGGTGATAACTCCCAATGCCGGCGAAGAAATTGAGCTGAGCTACGTAATCGGAAAGGATGTGTCCTCCCTTGACTCTTATTCTGACCCGCAGATTAACATAAACGCGACCATTGATGAGGACACAGGCGATACGACGCCTTATGTCCCGCCTGAAAAGCCGGGCGGCGTGCAGACAAAAACAATCCTGATAATTATAATCGTGATTGCGGCCGCGGCTGGCGCAATTATTTATCTCTTTAGGGGCAAGATCTTCAAAAAACTTGCGAAAGAAGATATCAAGAAAAACCGGAAAGAGGCTCTTGAAAACAAGGACGTGCGCTGGTCCAGCTCCGAGGAAAAAGAGACCTCGGACGAGGAAAGCGCCCGAAAAGGCAAGAGCGCCTTTGAATGATTCTTTCCGGCAAAACCGTTTTTGATTAAAGAATTATTATTTTATGAGTCAACGAAATGAACTTATCACCCAAGGAAATCGCACGGCGCATATTGGCAAAGGCGAAATAATAAGTCCAATGAAAAGTTTATATGCAGTAAAAGAGAAAGCATCCCTATGAAATATGCAATTTGGAACAACAAGGGCGGGGTAGGAAAAACTTTCTTGACGTTTACAATAGCTTGTGAATACGCGGTTCAGCACAAAGACAAAAAAATTGTAATGCTTGACTTGTGCCCGCAAGCTAATTTAAGTGAAATTGTATTAGGCGGCAATAAAAAGGGATCCGAAAATTTGTCAAAGTTTATAGAGTCACATAAAACAATTGGAGGGTACTTTGACGCTAGAATACGCAACCCTCACCAAAAAACGGGCACGGAAACAGATTTTTTAATTACCGATTTGAATAAGTACAATCCCAAATTACCCGGAAACATCTCTCTCGTTGCGGGCGATCCGTCTCTCGAAATTCAATCACAGGCAATTAATCAAATAAGTGTGCAAACTCTTCCGACAGACAGCTGGACTAACGTGCACAAATGGTTAAAGGATTTAATTAACGCAATTGAAGTGAAACAGCCGAATACAACTTTTTTTATTGATTGCAATCCGAGCTTTGCAGCGTACACTGAATTATCCGTGCTCGCAGCAGAGAGATTAATAGTTCCTTGTTCAGCGGATGGATCTTCAGCAAGAGCGATAGACAACATCGGTGAATTGCTTTATGGGACGGGAAATGCTGACGAATACGGGGACGCGACTTTTAACAAAAAAGCCGCCAAAAATAATTTTTCATTGCCTTCAATTCACACAGTAGTTTTAAACCGCAGCACTCAATACGATCAAAAA
>JAZDJV010000096.1:0-6234 GCA_043803585.1 Microcaldota archaeon
CGGCCTTTCGGAAGCTTTTCAATTTCCTCAAGTATTTTTCTGTACCTGACATCCTTCGCGTTCATCTTGAACCGGCTGAAGCTTGAGCTCTGGTGCGCGCTGTGGTCTTTCATGAAAATCAACTGGTTATTTGTGATGCAAAACCTTTAAATTACATGCTATTGAATAATACTAAAACAGTATAATGATAACGCGGCCCCATAGCTCAGCACGGTTAGAGCGCCGGTCTTATATGGCACGTTCTAGCACACGATTTCGTGCGCTGGCTGTCTTGGACAGCCGGAGGTCCTTGGTTCGAATCCTAGTGGGGCCACCTCCCCCTTTCTTTTCACAAAAGAAAGCGGTAAGGTTTGCAGTGCACTCTAAAGAATGCATATGTGCACTGTAATTTCAATGCACAATTGCAGAAAAGCAAGGTGCATTGCAAATATCGGAAAGAAAACTTACGTTTGATGCGTAATAATTATCCAAGAAAAAATATCATACAAAGGATTACAACTCCGGCTTGCAAAAAGGTAGCATATTTAAAGGAGAAAAGCCAATAACTTAAAAGTTAAGGGGGTTATGTTAAATGAAAAATTACGCGGCATTCACAGCAATGTTTGTTTTAGCTTCGCTTTTTGTTTTCTCGGGATGCACCAACATCTTCGGGGGAACTGGCAATTCATCGCTGAGCGGAGACGCGGTCTCGGCATTCAGCAAGTCAGACGTTGCGGCAAGAGCCGAGAAATTCATAAAAGCCAACATGATACCTGAAACAGTCACCCTGACTGTCGGCGAAGTTACTGACAAGGGAAGCGTTTATCTGATTAAAATCACGCTTGACTCAAACGGACAGACAGCTGACTATGACACGTATATGACAAAGGACGGGAAATTCTTCTTTTCAGGCGGATATGAAATCACTGACACTTCATTAGCCGCTTCTGATGCGGCGGATACAGCTGACACGGCGGCAGTTGACTACGGCAAAGCCGATGTCCCGAGCGTGAAAATGTTCGTAATGGCTTTCTGCCCTTACGGCCAGCAGGCAGAGACGGGCTTGATACCTGTTGCAAGGCTGCTCGGAGATTCAATCGCTTTTGAGCCGCACTATGTAATATACAAGGATTACCAGGGCGGATCAGCTGACTACTGCATAAATGACGGCAAGCTGTGCTCAATGCACGGCACAAAGGAGCTTAACGAGGACGTTAGGCAGCTGTGCATTTGGAAATATTACAACCAGTCGGTGTGGCTTGATTATGTTGAAAAAGTAAACAGCGACTGCTCGCTTTCAGACATTGAGACATGCTGGAAGACAGCGGCGCAGGCTGCTGGAGTAAGCGAGACAAAGGTAACCGCGTGTCAGAACAGCGAGGCTGTTGAGCTGCTCACGGCAGAGCAGGTTCTTGACGAAGAGTATGGAGCGCAGGGTTCGCCTTATGTGTTCATAAACGAGGTTGCGTATTCGGGCGCAAGGGCACCTGAGAACTTCAAATCGACAATATGCGGCGTGTTCAACAGCGCTCCTGAGGAATGCAGCCAGACCCTCGGCACAGCAACAGGCGCAACAACAGGAAGCTGTTAAATTAAAACCACAAAATGAAACGCGGCTGAAAACCGGCCGCGTTCTGAAATTTTTATAAGGGTGAATAATTGTGGAGCAGGAAAGCAAATTCAAGTTCATGGCCAAGGAGCAGAAAATCGCGAAAAGGTGGAGTACTGAAATCGCGATAGTCACTGTCATAGGGATAATTCTGATTCTGGGCATTTCTGTGTACTACGGGATGATGATGCAGGATCTGATAGGTCAGATGAACGCGCTGTCCTCCTCAAAAATCACAGAAGAACTCTCAAATCAGGACGAGAAACTGTGCAAGTTTGCTGACAATCTTTCTGTTTCTCTGCAGCCTGTTCTGAACTGCGGGCAGACTGACGTGTGCTCAAGCCCGGGCAAAGTCACGATTCTCGCTTTTTACAGCCCCAGCTGCGAATACAGTGCGGCCCAGTGGGGGATTCTGCAGTCTCTTGACCAGGTGTACACTGACAAAGTCGAGGTCAAGTATGTCTGCAAAACAATAGTTGATTCAGACGAACTGGCCTGCCAGACAAACAGGGCAGGCGACTTCTCGTTCGGCTATGCAGAGGGGCTTGAAATCGCCGACCAGTTCAGTCTCGCTCCGATGGGCACGCCGATTCTTGTCTTCAACTGTGCATATATGAGGCATGGCGTGTATTCTGTGAACGGCCAGGTTGACAAGGCGCAGGAAGAAAGAGACCTCAGAAGAATAATCGACGGGCTGCTTGCTGAATAAGTGAGCAGATGGATTCTAATTTTATTTCTCGTACTGCGCCACAATGCAAGCGTGGTCCTTCTGGAACCGGCTGTCAAGGGCGCGCATTTCAAGCACCTTGAAGCCCGCTTTCTGGAGCTTGTTCATCTCTTTTTCGAAGATGTCCTCGGGCTTTGCCGCGACGTCAATGCTCGGAGCCTTGACCATGTAAATTGCGTACCCTCCCTTTTTGAGAAACCTCTCGGCGTTTTTGATTAATATGTCGGCTTGTATTTTCTGCGCAAGGTCTTCGTAGATTATGTCGACCTTTCCGCCGATTTCATCGACGTATTCGGCGTATTTCTCAGGATGATTGGCGTCAGCCAGCACAGGAATTATGTTCTCCCTCTGCTCGCACATCCTCATCAGCTTTTCAAACGGCTGGCTTGCAATGTCCACGCCGATTATCAGCCCGTCTGCGCCTATGATGTCTGAGAAATGCGAGGCTGTGGTGCCGTCGGCTATGCCGAGGTACAAGATATTGCATCCTTTTTTAATCGGAAAATTCTTCAGCCCCGCGAAAAAAGCAGCCGCAGGCTTTGAGCGCGAGGGATCCCACATTCTGTACTCATTTTCGCCTTCACGCACGCGCTTTTCACCGTACACAGACCTGCCCGTGACAAGATTCTGCGTGGCGAACTGCCCGCGTATTTTGAAAACGCCGGAGAAAATCTCTTTCATGCCTGATTTTTAGCGTTTGTTGTTTTTAACCCTTCTGTGTTTTAACTGGTTTCAACCAGTTTAACCGAATCAAATTCTGAAAATCATTATATGCGTGTTTGTTTACAGCACAGGCAGAGGTATTATATATGACATATGATGTAAACATATGTTTAATGCGTATGTTTCCCAAATGGGAAGGGCTGGAGCTTGTGCCCGCGAAGGCGGCGTATCACGAAATGCTGCACCTCGGCCTGGACCTTTGGGACGCGCTTGAAGTGCTGGCTTTTGGTTATGAATGCCAGCGGAGCGCGCGCAAAGAGGGGACGCGCGAAATGTGTGTTAAAAAAGGGAAGAAGACATTGAAAGTGGTCGCGGTAAAAGATTATAACCTGACAAAAAGACAAGACGTGTGGTTGATTGTTCATGTTGGAGAAATCTGACGAATTGAAGTGCCATAAATGCGGCAGAAAAGCCGAGCCTGTCAAGGTCAAATTCCAGCACTATGACATAAGCGGCTGGCGCTGCAGGAAATGCGGCGAAGAATATCTCAATCCGGAGCAGGCCCAGTGCATACTTTTTTTGAACAAGCTGAAAAAGAACGGAATTGGCGTGAAAGTCGGGCGCATCCGTAGCAATCTGATAATCAGGATACCGAAGACGGTTGAGCAGACTCTCCAGCTCAAGCAGGGCGAAGAGGTCAAGCTCAAAGTGCTTGACCAGCATTCATTCAAGATTTCTGCCTAGTTCTTTTTTATTTTTTCTTCGGGATATCAGAGCCGCTTACTCTTTCGCCTTTGTTTTCAGCACGCCGGAGATGCTTTTTTCAAGCTCATCCGCCATTTTCTCGCCGATGAATTCGCCTTTGAAATAGTCAATCTTCGCGGCAAGCGAAACTTTCGCAGCCACGCGCCTGGCGATTTTGCCTGCAGCCCACTTCGGCGCCCCCCTTATCTGAGGGTGCTGGTAAATCACGCCGTGTTTCGGCGAAGGCGTGCCCTTTCTTATATGTGAAAACAGGGCTTTCTCAGCTCCGATGACCTGCACGGTTGACGCAGGGAATGACGCGAGCTTCTGCAGGGAGCCTGCTGTTGAAATCATCCTCGCCCCGACTATGGGCCCGAGAATGGCGCACAGGTTGGGCGCGATTTCTTTCATCACGCTGTCAAGGTATTTCTCGATTTCCTGCCTTTCAGCGAGCAGAATGCGGATTTTGTCGGCAAATCCGACAATCGCGTCTATGTCCTGCTTCGGAAAATCAGCGCCAAGCGAGCCCTCCTGCCTGGCTGTTTTCTCGACCGCGATTTTGTCAAGATAAATTTCGTTTGTCTTCGACTGCTTTTCAAGCTCCGGATAGTACAATCCGTACCAGGAGCGCAGCTGCTCGACAAGAAGATTTGAAGTTTTGTCAATAAGATCAATTGATTTCACAGCCTGGACAACAAGATTGTCCCTTGAAGAGCGCATTGCCTGCGATTCCACCCTGACTCTTCTGAAGGCTCTTTCCCTCATTCCGCTGAAGTCGCGTTTTCCGCCTCCGCTCTGCCCGCCGAAGCCACGGTCTCCGCGGTTTTCTCCAGAGTTGCCGAAGTCGCGTTTTCCTCCGCCCTGTTGCCTGAAGCTTCGTTTTCCGCGCCCGTCATGGCTTCCGCCATGTCTTTTAAAATTACGTTTTCCGCCCGATTGTTTCATTGCCGTCCCCCCTAAGCAATATTATAAATACGGGCGTTATAAAAACATACCCATGGCAGGAAAAACGGAACAGGCGAAGAAAAGCAGATTTGACGAAGTAATGGAAATCTGCCTCAAGAGAGGAATCTATTATCCCAGCGCCGAGATTTACGGTTCGCTGGCCGGATTTTATGACTACGGTTCAGTGGGGACGCCAATAAAAAGAAAGCTGGAAGACTACTGGCGGTGGTATTTTCTGAAGAGCCTGGATGAGTCTTTTTACGAGATACAGGGCACTGAGATAACCCACCCGAAAATATGGAAAGCGTCAGGCCATCTTGAGCACTTTGAAGATCCGATTGTGCAGTGCAAAAAGTGCAAAGGATTTGAGAGGGCTGACCAGATAATCGAGAAAGAGCTCAACGAAGTTTTCGAGGGGCTGAGCAAGCAGGAGCTTGACAGGGTGATAAAAGAGCACAAAATAAAGTGCCACAAATGCGGGGGTGAACTCTCGGAAGTTGATGTTCTGAATCTGATGTTCTCTTTTGAGGCCGGGGTGCTTGACAGCAAAACAAAAGTTTTCCTCAGGCCCGAAACTGCGCAGACTCCTTATGTTAATTTCAAAAGAGAGTATATGGTCAACAGGGAGAAACTTCCGCTGGGGCTTGCGGTTATAGGCAAGGCCTTCAGGAACGAGATTTCGCCGAGGCAGGCATTTTTCAGGACAAGGGAGTTCACGCAGGCCGAGTGCCAGATTTTCTTTGACCCGGAGAAAGTCAACGAGCACGCGCGCTTTGACGAGGTGAAAGACTACAAGATCAGAGTGACTCTCGCAGACGAGCGCAAGGAGGGCGAGAAGCTGGTGAGCTGCGCAGACCTTGTCAAAAAGGGCTACGCAAAATTCTATGTTTATTACATGGCGCGCATGCAGCAGTTCTATGATTCGCTGGGCGTGCCTGCGGAAAAGCTAAGATTCTTTGAGAAGAGCGCCGAAGAAAGGTCATTTTATAATAAATATCATTTTGATTTGGAAATTTGGTATGACATGTTCGGAAAATACGCCGAAGCTGCCGCGCTTCATTACAGGACAGACCACGACTTAGCCGGGCACGAAAAAGTTGCAAACATGAAGCTGAGCGTTGTGAAAGACGGAAAAAGAATTCTGCCGCATGTAATTGAAATCACCTTCGGAATTGACAGAAACGTTTTTGCATTCATCGACCTCGGTTACAGCGTGAAAAAAGATATTCCTTTCCTGGCCCTTCCGAAGCAAATTTCGCCTTACATCGCCGCTGTTTTCCCGCTGGTGAACAAGGACGGGCTTCAGGAGAAAGCGAAAGAAGTTTATGATCTGCTCAAAAAAAGCTCTGACGTTTACTACGACGAGGGAGGCTCAATCGGAAAAAGATACGCCCGCGCAGACGAAATCGGCGTGTTCTACTGCCTGACAGCCGACCACCAGACGCTCGAGGACGGAACAGTGACAGTCAGAAACAGGGACACTGCGGAACAAAAACGCGTAAAAATTTCAGAACTCCATAAAGAGTTAAGCTGAAACTTTTTTACTGGCAGTCGCGCGGCGTTGTTC
>JAZDJV010000097.1:0-15172 GCA_043803585.1 Microcaldota archaeon
GTCGTCACTGCCGGGGACAAATCTGTCGCAGACGCTCTCGGAATCAAGCCGAAAGAGGCGGAAAATAAAGAAGATAAACCGGCGGAAGAGGCCAAAAAATAATTTATCTGTCGGGATGTGAAAAATAAATGAAAATCAATCGCGCTGAGGCGCTCAAACTTTTCATTTTGAAACAGGAGATATGACAAAATGAAAAAACAGCCTATACAAGCTGAGATAAGCATTGGCGTAGTCGGCCACGTTGACCACGGCAAGACCTCTCTTGTGAAAGCGCTCACAGAGGAATGGGCGGACACCCACTCCGAGGAAATAAAGAGGGGAATAACGATAAAGCTCGGCTACGCGGACGCGGACATAGTGTACTGCGACGAATGCAAGTGCCACACGACAAACAAGCTGTGCAGAGACAAGCACGGCGGAAAGTTCGTGAGAAAGGTTTCCTTTGTCGACTGCCCCGGGCACGAAACGCTGATGGCTATAATGCTTTCAGGCGCCGCGATTATGGACGGAGCGATGCTAATTGTGGCTGCGAACGAGAAATGCCCGCAGCCCCAGACAATAGAGCATCTTTCGGCTCTGAACATCGCCGGAATCAAAAACATAATCGTGGTCCAGAACAAGGTCGACCTGGTGACAAAAGAGCAGGCGAAGGAGCACAGCAGGCAGATAAAAGAATTTTTGAAGGGAAGCGTCGCGGAGAACGCGCCGATAATCCCTGTTGCCGCGCACTACAACATAAACATTGAGAAAGTGGTTGAGGCGATACAGACTCATATTAAAACGCCCGTCAGAAACGCCGACAGCGGGCTGATGATGTACATCGCGAGGTCGTTTGACATCAACAAGCCGAACACCGACATAAAAAAGCTGGTCGGCGGAGTGATAGGCGGATCGATAATCGAAGGCACGGCCAAAATCGGCGACAAGATAGAAATCGCGCCGGGCGTGCTTGAAAACGGGGTTTACAGAAAGATTGAAACTGAAATTGCAAGCCTGTCTGTCAAGGAAGGCAGGATAGACAGGGCCACAGCCGGCGGCCTGGTCGGAATCGGAACGCCGCTTGACCCTTATCTGACAAAGGGGGACAGCCTTGTCGGAAACGTGGTTGGAACGCCTGGAAAGTTGCCTCCTGTTCTTTCAGAAGCTGAGGTGGATGTCCATCTTCTTGAAAGAGTTGTCGGCTTTGACAAGGTTGAAGGCCTGAAAAAGAGCGAGATGCTCGTGATAAACTTCGGAACAGGCACGACTGTCGGGGTTGTCGACAGAGTCAAGGGCGAAAAAGTGTGGCTCAATTTCAAAAAACCTATATGCGTAAAGAAAGGCGGAAAGATTGCCATTTCAAGAAGGTCGGCCACAAGGTGGCACCTCATCGGGTACGGAATTGTGAAGTAAAAAGATTGATGCGTGAATAACAAATGAAAATATTGCTTGACACGAACGTGCTGGCCATGCCGGCGCAGTTCAAGGTGGACATATTTGAGCAGGCACTTGATCTGGAGCCTGACGGCGAATTTGCGACGCTGAACCTTGTCGTCAACGAACTGAAAATGTTAAAGGACAGACAGGCTGCGGCTGTCGCAATGAAGCTGGTTGAAGACAGAAAAATCGAAATAATCAATGAAACGGGAAAAACTGACGAGGCCCTCCTGAGACAGAGCGCCAAAACAGAGGCAATTCTATTCACAAACGACAAAGAGCTAAGAAAAACCGCGAATGAGCGCGGAATTTCAACAATGTTCATGAGGCAGAAAAAAATAGTTGTCATGGAGGAAGCGTGATGGGCTGCGCGGGAGACATAAAAACAGGCAATCCGCCGAAGGAAGTCAACGCGGTCATAGAAGTGCCGAAAGGGAGCAGCAACAAGTACGAATATGACGCGAAGGAAAACTGCTTCAAACTTGACAGGGCGCTCCATTCCGCAGTGTTCTTTCCGTTTGACTACGGTTTCATACCCGGCACAAAATCAATAGACGGCGACGCCCTCGACATCATGGTACTGACAGAGCAGCCGACATTCACGGGCTGCGTGATAAAATCCCGCGTAATAGGTCTGTTCGAAATGGAGGACGAGTCGGGAACCGACTACAAAATCGTTGCAGTGCCTGCGAGCGACGTGGAGCCCAGGCTCAAGGAGATAAAAACAGTGAACGACCTCCAGAGCCACAGAAAGAAGGAAATTGAGGATTTCATGTCCCATTATAAATCCCTTGAACCAAAAAAATGGGTGAGGATAGTTGGATTTAAGGGAATTGACAAAGCTTATAAAATTATCAAAAAAAGCCTAGTATCTGGCAAACAAAGGAAAAGGTGATATGATGTACAATTTAGTCGCAGTGAAAGACACGATAAGAATACACCCGAGTCTGTTTTCGGAATCTCTTGAAAAATCCGTGCTTGCCGCCCTGCGCGAGCAGTACGAAGGCAGGATTGACAGCGACCTCGGCGTGATAGTCTCGGTTTCAAACCCGACGGAAATGAGCGACGGAAAGATAATTCTGGGCGACGGAGCCGCTTATCACGACGTCGTATTCGAAGCTCTGACGTTCAAGCCTGAAATTCACGAGGTCATCAGGGGCACGGTCTCTGAGATAACCGAGTTCGGCGCATTTGTGAAGTTCGGTCCCATAGACGGACTTGTCCACGCCTCGCAGGTTACGGACGACTTCATGAGCTACAACGAAAAAATGGGCGGTCTGCTCGGCAGAAGCTCCAAGAAAGTGCTGAAAAAGGACGACCTGGTCATCGCAAGAGTCATCGCAGTTTCGATGAAAAACAGCGTGGCTGAAAGCAAGATAAACCTCACAATGAGGCAGGAAGGGCTCGGGATGGAAAAATGGCTTGTTAAAAAGAAGAAGCCTGCCGAGAAAAAAGAGGGCGGCAAGAAAGACGAGCCGAAGAAAGCAAAGAAAGAAAAGAAATAATAACAGCAAGTGGAGATGATTATAACATGACAGCTGAAAAAGCGTGCAAGACCTGCAGAAGAGTGCTGACTGGCGACAAGTGCCCGATATGCGTGGAGTCGCAGCTGACCGCGAACTGGAAGGGCTTTGTGGTCGTGAGCAATCCTGAGAAATCAGAAGTCGCCAAGATGCTTGAAATAAAAGCCCCTGGCAAGTACGCCCTTAGGCTCGGAAAATAACCGGATAAACCGGCAAATGAAAATGAGGTTGTGAATTTATGGATATAGAAGTCATAAGCGAAAAAGAAAACAAAATGTTTTCAAGAAGGGAGATAAGCGCAAGAGTTTCAGGTTTTGAGGTCACGCCTTCAAGGAAAGCCCTTGTCAGCGCATTCGCCTCCAAATTTGGCGCAGACGAAAAGGCGATTTCAATACTTAAAGTCGGGCAGGAAGCCGGCAGATCAGAGGCCGTGTGCCTGCTGAATATTTACCAGTCCGCCGACGGCATCAAAAACGAGGAGAAATACCTGAGGGAAAGGACGTGGGGCAAGGAAGAGAAAAAAGAGGGCGAAGCCGGTGCAGAGGCTCCGGTGAAAGAGGAAGCCAAAGCTGAACCGAAAAAGAAGGAGAAGAAAGCCGAAAAAAAGGAGTCGTGAATTGAATGGCGAAAGACAAAAGCAAAAAGACTGTCAGAAGCAACAAATCAGACGCTTATGAAGTGAAAGGCGGAAAAATCACGGTAAAAAAGCAGGAGTGCCCGAAGTGCGGAAGCTGTGTTTTCTTAGCCGACCACAAGAACAGGGCGCACTGCGGAAAGTGCGGATACACCAAGTGGAAAAACTAAACCAGATGGGTAATTCTTGATGTGGACGTCAATAGCCCTCTATGCCTCAATGCTGGCTGTCTCAGCCTACAGCGTTGCGTCTGGGCTGAAAAAGCGCGGGCTTGAAAGCATCCTGCGCGGATTCGGATTTTCAAAAAAAGTTAATTTTTTCAAAGAGTTCAGCTACGGCCTGATGTTCGGTGCAGGTATGGTTGTTCTTTCATTCGCGATAATGCTGGCTTTTGTGGCAGCAGGCGGCGGCGCAGACGCGTCTGCTGTCTCAAACATAATCTCGCAGATAAATTTTATGGAAGTGCTTATTGTCGTTATCATCGGCTCCATAGTTGAGGAGCTGTTTTTCAGGGGCTACCTGCAGACAAAGACGAACATCCTGTTCTCGTCATTCATTTTCGCTTATTACCACATCATTTACGGCTCATTCTCTGAAATAATGGTGGCTTTTGTGATGGGCATGATGCTCGGCTACCTTTTCAGGATGAGAAAGGACCTCATCGCGCCCATTACAGCGCACCTGTTCTTCAATCTCGTTAATCTTGCGATTGTTTTCGGGGTGTAAGGCCGCTCTATCTCATTTTATATAATCCTGCTACCATACCTTACTTATGAGAGACAGCAAACGGATTAGATTTGCGATTGAAAAGAAATTGGAGATACAAAAGGATATTAAAGAATCTAACAAATTAATTGACAGATACTCAAAGAGATACGCTGGTAGAAACGATAAATTATTTGAAACAATTACTGGCGTAAAACCGCTAGAAAAAATTGAAGCGATAAGAACTCCGGCAGGGATTATTTTTTCTGTGGAAAATAAAGATTTTCATAATAGCTGCAAAATGTTAGATAGTTGTAATCCTTCCACCACCGGAGGATTCATTGTTAAGAACCCAAAACTTCCACTATTCCGCGGCAGAGTTGCAATCATAAACCCCACGGGAGGGCACTTTAAAACAAATAAAGCGCGTCTTGCTTTCAAAGAGAGAACCCTCAAACATGAGGGTTACCACTTAAAAAGCGGATTTGCAAGTAAAACAGCATATTTCGGATTTTCACGACTACTAATGGACGAGCTGGGGGCAGCAATAGAAGAGGACAGATCGATTAAGGACGTTGGACGGTGGTTAAAGAAACGTATGAATGCGTATATCAATATAAATAAAAAACAATTACCTGAACGCCCTGAAAAATTTAGAAAGGAATCGATAGAAAGAATAAATTTAGTAGAAAACGCATTGAAAAGGGGTATTCCTCAGAGCGTCTTGGCGGGTATTATGATAACAAGCAATTGGCAAGATCTGCCGACAACGCTTAGAAAGCTTTTCGGCAGCAGAAAAGCAAAAGGAAGGAAATAATTATGCTCATTCTCGGAATTGAATGCACCGCGCACACGTTCGGCATAGGCATAGCTGACAGCGAAAAGAAGAAAATTCTCGCAAACGAGAGGGACATGTACAAGACAAAGGAAGGATTCGGGATAATCCCCATTGATGCTGCAAAACATCATGTCGAGATAGCTCCAAAAATACTTAACCAGGCCCTTAACACTGCAGGACTGCAGCTTGCAGACATTGACAGGGTTGCAGTTTCAACTGGTCCTGGCCTGCCGCCGTGCCTGCTTGCCGGGCTGCAGTTTGCATGCGGTCTGAACAAACCCCTTGCCGGCGTAAATCACTGCGTTGCGCACATAGAAATCGGAAAGCTGAACAAGAAACTGAAAGACCCGCTCACGGTTTATGTCTCGGGCGGAAACACGCAGATTATCGCTTATGACGCCGGAAGATACAGAATCTTCGGCGAGACCCTGGACATCGGAATAGGAAACGCCATTGACAAATTCGCCCGCGAAATCGGGCTTGAAATGCCCGGCGGACCAAAAGTCGAGGCTCTCGCTTCCAAAAGCAAAAATTACATTGAACTGCCGTACACAGTCAAGGGCATGGACCTGACTTACTCCGGCTTGGTGACTGCCGGCGCGAGGATGGCGGAAAAACATAAAAAAGAGGACATATGTTACTCATTCCAGGAAACGGCGTTCGCAATGATTGCCGAAGTCGCCGAGAGGGCGCTGGCGCACACTGAAAAGAAAGAAGTTCTGCTTACAGGCGGAGTGGCCCAGAACGCGCGCCTTCAGGAAATGATGAAGTCAATGGCAAAGGACCACGGCGCGAAGTTCACAGTGCCTGACAGGGCGCTGTGCGGAGACAATGGCGCAATGATCGCGTGGACAGGCTCGCTTATGGACGGCCCTGCCAAGGACATAAACCCCTGCTGGCGCACGGACGAGGTTGAAGTGTCCTGGATGAAATAAGAAGTGTTTTTATAACCATTATGAGTCTGATAGCTCAAGATGTGATGCGGAAATGAGAGAATATGAAAAGATGCTCCTATTGATGGGCGGAATGATCGCTCTTGTAATCATCTTAACATTTGTGAAGATTCCGTCATTTGACAGCGGCAAGGATGTGAACTTTGAGATAGTAAACCAGAAAGCGTGGACAGCCGAACTGCCTGAAGCGGGCAAATGCCTTGTAAGTCTGAACGCCACGATAATAAACAAGGGCACTGAACAGGCAGACAACGTGATTTTCAGAATGGTGTCCTACAATTCGCTGGGCGCCCAAGCCGCGTACAAAGATTTCAGTATCGGCAACGTCGGCGGAGGGCTTTCCTACGAATTCTCAGAATACTTTGAAGAAAGCTGCGACAATGTAAAAAACGCGGAAGTTATTGTGAGCAGCTGGGATTAAAGCTGATTTGTCTGATTATTATGATTTGTGCTCGTGTTTAGCTTCGTGCCTGGCTTCAGTCTTGTGCTCGGACTTAACTTCGGTTTTATGCTCGTGCTTTGCTTCAGAGTTGTGCTCGTGCTTGATTTCTTGCTTGACGCCTGATTTTTCTTCGTGAGTCACGCCAAAATCCTCTTTTGTGGTGAGCATCACGCCCGGAAGTTCGACTTCCCTGACATATCCGTACCAGTAGCACACCACGCCCGGGCCGAAAAGCTTTGTGTACGGCTCAAGTTGTTTTTTGAAGTCCCTGCCAGCTTCCCTGTGGTCGCCGAATGATGATTTTGACTCGAACCAGAACACTTTCTTGCCTTTGTAAATCACCGGCTTGTCAAGCAGGAAATCGGGCGTGCGCACTTTGACAGCGCCCGGCTCAAGCTCGGCTTTCCTGTCATATTCTGTGATATATTTTATCTTGTGCTCGTCAAGCCACTTTTCTATCCCGCCCTCTGAGCGTTTTCCGTTCTTTGACTGCTGCTCGTTTGAGCGCGGAGAATAAACAAAATCAGCAGTAACCGCCTCTTTCACTTCTTTCTGGAGGCGGGCGCCTTTTGCAAGGCTTGGGTCCTTGAGAATGTCTCTCCACGACTTCTTCGACATCTTATCGCCGAAAAGGAATCCTGAAAGCAGAACAGGGGAGAATCTTATGTGGTCGGCAATCTGGCATATTGTCTTGCCTTTTTTCCACACGCCCAGGTAATATTTTGCGCTGTCCTTCACTCTGTAGAAATCCCTTGTCGTCCTGCGCGTGATTTTCTTCGCAAGCACATTTATGAGCATGTCCTTGGGCAGGCTCATGCGCTCGTGCAGAAGATCTATGTCATTCGGACTGTTAAGCCTTGAGTAAATAAAGTCAAACTCGTCTTTTGAAACTACAACCATTTTTTCATCTCTTTTCTTGCGCCGAGCCTGCTGAAAAAGCGTTAAAAAATGCTCAATTGAAAAACATTTGGCGCAGCGTTATGTGAATACTTATTAAATAACGGTATATAAAAACAATACATGGCACCAAAAACAGGGCTGATCTACCGCGGAGCAGAGGCCGAGCTGTGGCGCTCCGAGTATCTAGGCCTGCCTGCTGTTGAAAAGCGCAGGGTCAAAAAGAAGTGGCGCAATCAGGTTCTTGACCAGCGCCTGCGCTCTGAGCGCATAAAAAAAGAGGCCAGAATGCTGCTTTCAGCCAGGCGAGCTATGAACACTCCGCTCATTTATGATGTTGACTTAGAGAATTGCGCGCTTACGATGGAATTCCTGGATGGAACAAAAGTCCGCGACCTGTTCTACAAAAACGAGCTTGTCAGGGAAGTCAGCGTTGAGGCCGGCAGAGCCGTGCGCAGACTTCACGGCCTTGGAATTGCGCACGGCGACATAACCACGTCAAACATGATTTACGACGAGAAGAACAGCAGGCTGAGCTTCATTGACTTCGGGCTGGCCCAGAGGGCATCGAGGGACGAGGACAGAGCCGTGGACCTGTTGGTGTTCAAAAGAATGGTGAAATCAACGCACTGGAGCCTCTTCGACGAAATCTGGGGCTCGTTCTGCGGGGGCTACGGAGACGAAAAAACGCTGGACAAAGTGAAAGAAATCGAAAAGAGGGCGAGATATTTATGAAAACGATAAAACTCTGCAAAAAATATCAGGCAGATGCCCTTAAACTTATAACAAAAACATTCGGCAAGCAGCCCGAAGATGACGTTGATGATATAATTGAAGAAGCCGTCCCGAAGTCGCCTTATAGAGAAAAAGAGCATTATGTGATTTTTGAAAAGAAAAACCTTGTGGGGATTTACGGCCTTTATTCCGGAAAAGAACATCCGAAAAATGTGATTTTTATCGGCTGGTTCATAGTTGACAAAAAGTACAGAAACAGGGGGATTGGTTCTAAAATTATGAAAAAAGTGGAAAAACGATCCAAGGAATTGAAAAAGGAATTTCTTTATGTTATCTCAGACAATCCTGCCATCAGTTTTTACCGGAAGTTCGGCTTCAAAAAAAGCCGCGCAGAGGGGCTGAAGGGGTTTTATTTCCCGAAAAAATGTACTTTGCTTTACAAAAGATTGAAGAAATAACCTTTATAAAGGGTCGGATTCAGAAGAATATCGCTTATTTTCAATCAAAATAAGATTGTTTCCTAATTGATTGAAAAATACACATGTGAGGATGGGCTCAAACAGGCCTATGCCTGCCGTGTATTAATTTGAATGGTGGTACATATCGCAAGAATGCACGCCCGAAAAAAGGGCAAGTCAGGCTCGAAAAAGCCTATCAAGAAGATAACGCCTGAATGGTGTCAGTACTCGAAAGAAGAGGCGTCAGAGCTGATTATAAAGCTTTTCAAGGAAGGCAAAAGCCTTTCAGTAATCGGAATCATTCTGAGGGACCAGTACGGCATACCTAACGTGAAAACTGTGACCGGAAAATCCGTTTCGCAGATTCTCAGCGGGGAGAAGCTCATGCCCGAATGGCCTGAAGATATAATGAACCTAATGAAAAAGTCCGTAAAGCTGAGGAAGCACATCAGTATCCACAAATCCGACAATCATAACACAAGGACCCTTCATCTGACAGAATCGAAGATAAGAAGGCTCGTGAAATACTACAAGAAAGCGGGGAAAATCAGCGGAGACTGGTTCTACAAGCCGGAAGAGGCAGCCCTGCTGATTAAAGAGTGATGAATGATGGCAAAAGAAGGCGGAGAAATTCCAGAGCAGCAGTCCGAGAAGAGGGACAAGTCAAAGATAATCAAGAGAAAGAAGCGGAAGACCGCTGACACCTGGAAGAAGAAGGAATGGTACACAATTATGTCGCCGAAATGCTTTGAGGAAAGGGACATCGGGGACACGCCGGCGGACGATGAAAGCAAGATAATGGACAGGCAGATAAACGTGCCTTTGAGGGACATCACCGGAAAAATGGGCCATCAGTTCGTGAAAATCATGCTTAAGCCGGAATCGATAAAAGGAAAAACTATTTACACAAGAGTCGTGGGCCTCGAGATAACGCCCGAGCAGCTGAGAAGGAACATCAGGAGAAGGCGCAGCATTGCGAAATGCGTTGTTGACGTGGTCAGCAAGGACGGAAAGAAAATTAGGACCACGGGATACGGATTCACAGCGATGAAGGTTGACACCACAAGAAAAGACCAGGTGAGGGCGGCGATCAGGAGAGGAATTGAGGCGGAAGGCTCGGCGAACACGTTCGAAGCCTTCATACAGAAATGCGCATACGGGATTGTTCCGACTGAGATGCTGAAGACCGTCAAAAAAATATGCCCTGTCAAACGAATTGAAATCTCAAAATGCGTGCTTCTTGAAAACAAGTGATGATCAGACATGGACTGGATGATTGAATACGCCATTCCGCTGTTTATTGTGGTCATAGGGCTTGAAAGCAAGTCCCTGAATATGATCGGCGCTATTTCTGCCTTATTGATGTCGTATGTCATACTTCTTACGCAGAACATTTACTGGTTTCTGGTCCTGCTTTCGCTTCTCATAATCGGCGTGGCTGTCACAAATTACGGCTGGAAATACAAGGAGAAGCACAAGCTGATGCAGAAAGTCAGGGGCGCTAAGAACGTTATGTGCAACGCCGGAATGGGCATGATAATGGCTGTTCTGGGCGGGCCTGCAGCTCCTTTCGGATTTGTGGGCGCAATCGCCACGGCGGCTGCTGACACGACAAGCTCCGAGCTCGGCGTGCTTTCAAAGTCAGTGCCAAGGATGATTACAAATTTCAGAAAATCGACGCCAGGTGTCAACGGCGCCATTTCATTTTTCGGCACAGCTGCCGGGATGGTTTCAGCCGCAGTTGTGGGGTGCGTATCGCTTCTGATTATACCCGACCTGAAAATAATCTCAATAGCTGTGATAGCCGGAACAATCGGAAATCTGGCTGACTCTTACATCGGCGCGGTGTTTGAAAACAGAAGGTACTGGGGAAACTCGACGACAAACCTGATTGCAACGAGCGTCGGCGCAATCGCTGGCCTGGCAATGTATGCCCTGCTCGGGTTTTAACTGATTGATAGGTGTCATACTTATGGAGCTTTACCTGTTCGTATTTTATTCATTTATCTACATTCTGCCCGCTTACATATGCAACAGCAGTGCCGCCCTTTTCGGCGGAGGGCTTCAGCTTGACGGCGGAAGAACGTGGCGCGGAAAACCCCTTCTCGGAGCTGGAAAGACCTGGCGAGGAACGCTTGCAGGCGTGTTTTTCGGAACAGTGACAGCTGCCCTTATAGGAATCTTCTTCGGTCAGCCATTCTTCTACCTTATGCTCGGCATTCTTCTCTCAGCCGGCGCCATAACAGGCGACCTGCTCAAAAGCGTCATCAAGAGGCAGATAGGCATAGCCCAGGGCAAGCCGTTCATAATCGTGGACCAGATTGACTTCCTCGTTTTCGCAATGCTGTTCGGCCTTCCGCTCTTCGTGCCGAGCGTTGAGACAGCCGTCTTCCTTCTCCTGATTACGCCGGCGATCCACCTTTTCGTGAATGCCATGGGATATCTGACAAAGCAAAAGGCTGTGCCGTATTGAGCTTTTACTATTAAGTCAAAATCAGCTGCTGTTAAACTGCTAAATGTTTCTGTTTGCAACGCAACAAAATGTTGCGTTGAAACCTCAGAACAACAGCAGTTGTTCTGCAGGTGCAAACGGCTAACATCATGTGAAGCTGATTTCTCCAGAAAAAGCTCATGCAAAAACGATTTTTATTTATATACAACGTCCCTCATAACAAGAATAGCACAGTCCCGTAGTGTAGTGGTCAAGCACATAGGCCTTTGAAGATCAGAACCTTGCAGGTTCCGATACCTCCAGCAATACAACAACTACCGGAGAAAGCCTGAAACGGCAGTTCGAATCTGCCCGGGACTACTTTTTTATTTTTTGTAGCACTGCAGAATAAACGGATATTTCTTGAAGTAAAACCTGACGTATTCATCAACATTTGAAAAATAGTGTTCGCTGATGTTTCTTTTGCTTGGTTTTTTCATCAAAAACTTCAGATTTTTCCAGTGATAATCGTGGCATAACACAATTATTTTCTTTCTTTTGTGCTTTTTGCTTATTTTATTAATCATTTTAATCATATACTGCTCTCTGATGCGATTCAGAGCATCGTGGAGCAGTCTATTTTCAAACGCCTCTTTTTCATCGCATATCTTTGTTATCTTTCTTGGCGCGTCCATGTTGTACAAAAAAACCTGCCTTCCTTCTGACCAGAGTTTTTCAATTGCTTCAAGAACTTCAACATCTCCTTTGAGCCATGGATATTTTTTTACTTGTTTTAGAAATCCTTTCTTTATTTTCCAGAATTTCTTAAGCGGCTTGTTTTTCGGGCTGAATTTGTTGAAGAATTCGCCGGGTGAAGAATCCTGTGGGTACTCAAAAACAACAATATCTGGCCTTATTTTTAGAATTTTTTTGGCCTGGTCTCTTGAAATCTTTGCGGAGTGTCTTGGTTCATCCAGATGTATTAGAACCATAGCAATCACATCAAACATAAGTCGTGACAAGTGACATTCCGCTGTCGCCGATTTCAACGAGGTAGCCAGCCTGTGGGAAATTGGTTGCGACCATTTTGTGCACAATCAGGGTGCGCGCAAGCGCGTCGTCCTTCGGCACAAACGAGAGCTCAAGCACGCCGTCCATGACATACTGCTCAAAATCATAAGTGGTAAGCTTGTCCTTCGGCTTTTCTGTTATGAAAATCGTCGTCACTCCCTTCTCTTTCATGGCCTTTGAAATGTAGTACAGCAGCGTTCTGTAGGCGTCGCGGTCTGTGATCGCGTGCCCTATGGGCGCGATGCTGTCAATGACCAGCCTTTTCGCGCCAATCTGGTCAATGAGCCTGTTTATCTGCAGTATTATCTCAGAGTGAAGCGTTCTCAGCTCGAATTTTCTGAAATCGGCGGGGTCGTAAGAAGTGAATATGAGCTTTTTTTTCTTTTGCAGAGCGCCTATGTCGAAATTAAACCTCTCAGCGTACCACTGAAATCCGGTTGCGTAACTTTCAATGCTTATCATTATGCCCGGTTCGTCGTGGTCAACTGCGCCCTTGTACAAATACTGTATTCCTAAAATCGATTTGCCTGAGCCGGTCGCCCCTGTAAGAAGTATCGAAGAAGGTCTCGGAAACCCCCCTTCAATCAGCCTGTCAAGCCCTTCTATTCCTGTCGGCACTCTCTCCATTTTAAATCACTAGGAGATGGTACGGGCTAGCTGTTTATAAACTGTTCGCAGAAGAAGTGACAAGCGTATACGCTTGTGTCTTAATTATCACAAAATGTCAAAATCGGCTGTTTACCAGGCTCACTCTTTGCTTATAATATATTTGACTATTGCGGCATAAGCCTGCCTTGTGATGAACACGCCGATTATCGAGCCGAGAATTGTCGTGATTGCGAAGCCTTTCAGCGCCCCGAGACCGACAAAAAGCAGCGGAGAAACGGCGAGAACGACAGTGGAAACAGCCATGAAGATGATTGAGAACGCTCTCTTAACCTTGTTTCCAACTGAAAGCGCGGCAGTCTCCTCCTCTTTTCTCATGACTTCGTCAGTCATTATAATTTCATGGTCAACGCCTGTTCCGACAGCCGTAATTATTCCTGCTATTGCGCCCATATCAAGCTGCCATCCTATCAGGCATGCCATTCCGAGCGTGATAACCACTTCTGACGTGCCTGTTATCATAATTGCAACTGTTATTTTTATTTTTCTGTACCTTACAAACACGACGCCGGCTACGACGCCGATTGAAACAAAGCCCGCAATGGCCAGATAATACAGGAACGAGCCTGTCAGCGCAGGCGAGATTGTTGAAACGCTGCCCACTGAAACAGAAACAGGCAGCTTGCCTGACCTGAGCAGAATCACAATCCTGTTCGCCTCTTTCTCGGAATTTGCCTTCGTGTCGGCGTTTCCGTTTATCACCGGGTTTGTGACCGGATTTCCCGAGGTTATCCCCTGCGTAAGGTGCACGATGTTCTGCACGTTCAGGGCGTCCTGTATCCAGAACTTTCCTATCTGCTCTTTCTCAACAATTTTTTCAGCATATTTCTCAAGCTCTGAAGCGTTGAAAGTTCCCGGCATTATGACGACAATCTTTCCAGCCAGGGCTGCAATCACTTCAGAATCAATTTCGTCGGAAACTATAATTGTAGCATTTGAATTTCTGGCAAGCTCTTCAATTGATATCGTGGCCTCTGACTTGTCAAAGTCGACCGGGATTATTTTCTCCTTGTTATAATCAGTCTGCGTCATAAGCACGACCGCATTTTCAGGCCTGTCTATAAACATGTACACCATTTCCTGGCAGGTTTCGCCTGAAGATGAAATTGTGCATCTGCCCTTGACAGAGTCGGCGAAGCGCTGCGCAGCTTCGCTGTTTATCAAAAACGGCACAGTCCACTGGTATCCGTACGCTGTCTTGACATCGGTCCTGTACCCTTTCTGCGGGTCTGTAATAACAGAGACGATGTCTGTGCCTGTAAGTATCACTTTTCCGTCAAACAGGGCCTCAAAATCGCCCTGCTGGCCTATCAATGACTGCAGCTCGTTCACAATTTCGGGGTTTGTCTCGGCAATTTCAACGACTATGTAATTCTGCCCCGCCGCCATGACTTTGACGTCCTTCAAACCGAAGGCGTTAAGCCTGTTTTCAAGAACGCTCACCACGTTTCCCATTTCGGCTGTGTCAAGCGGTTTCTCAAGCTGGACGCTGATTGAAGAGCCGCCGGTGAAATCCATTCCAAACTGCAGGCCCTTGAAAGCAATGGGCAGAATGCCTATTACAAGCAGGCATATCAGGAAAAATCTTACGCTGTTATTTTTTAGCAGTTCATGCATTGCAATCATTCCTTATCCATAGCCGGCAGTCAGTGCTGCTGCGCTTTCTTTTCCTCTTTTCTTTCAAGATACCACAGCACGATGACCATGTTTGTGGTCCATGTCGCGACAACGTCGCCGAGCAGGCCGATGAGCAGTATAAGCGAAATGTTCGAAATCATCGTGATGTTTGCCATAGTAGACATTATGTAAAGCACTGTAAGGGCCGCGAGCGTTGTCACGACCATCGTCATTCCTGTTTTGAGCGCGCCTGACGCCCTTTCTTTTATGGTGCCGTATTTCCTTCTGAGCATTCTTTCAGTGAGCATTATATCGGTGTCAACTGAGTATCCTATCAGCATAAGCAGCGGAGCTATTGTGGCAAGCGAGAGGGGTATTCCAAGGGCGCCCATCGCTCCGAGGGCGATTATGATGTCGAAAAACGCCGATTGAACAACTGCAAATGATATGACAGGCACTTTGAAAAACAGGAACACGATGATTATGACAAGGCCGAAAGCCCACAGCAGAGCTGTCTGCGCCTGCTGCCAGAATTGGGAGCCGACTGACGGACCGATGTCTGAAACTGAAAAGCTTGAAAGCGGCTCGCTTATTTTCAGCGAAATGAAAGCGCTCAGGCTGTTTTTGAAGCTTTCCCTTGCTTTACTGTAATAAGCGGATGCCTGGGTAGCCGGCTCGCCTGTAATGTTCAGCTCTCCTGTAAAATTCTTTGCAAGCGCTATTGTGCCGTTGTAGTCGCCGGCTTCAAGAAGACTTCCGGCTTCAAGCAGGCTCTTCTCGCCGAGG
>JAZDJV010000098.1:0-16399 GCA_043803585.1 Microcaldota archaeon
ATTAAAAGTAATATTATTTGTATTTGCTTTTTTTAGGCGATAAATATATAAATGAGATGTGTAATTTTGACATAAGCATAAAAAACCGAGTTGCTGCCAGGCTTTGGGACGTTGAACTACTAAGGAAAAGCCGCGCCGAAGCCGAAGAATTTAACACCCAATTTGCAAAAATATACGCAAAAGCCAAAGCCGGTGAAACAATCAAATGAGTAGGCAGACAGTCGGAACTATTAAAGCAAACATGCACGTGATTTTCGCGACCTGCAGCGAAGAGCACAGCAGGCCGATGCTTGTGCTGGCGAACAGCACGAGCATCCCGAACCAGCCCGTGAAAATCAGATTGACTGCCAGCAAAAAGAGCACGGCAAAAACAGACAGCAATCTGTAATTGATTTTTGAGTAGACTGCTACAGCTGGTTTTGCAATCTTTATTGACAGAAGAGCGGCGCCTGTTCCGCTGAGCAGAATCAAGCCGAGCAGGAACAGAATGTTCGCGCCTGAGAACTTCAACAGAAAAACCGCGCTTCCGCTTCTGCTCACACCGATCAGCTCAAGCGCGAAAATGGAAAAAATCATGTATGTCGCATTTGTGGAGCTGACAAATGCGATGAATTCCTCGACCTCTGTTTTTCCAAATACCCTGCCGAGCGTGGCGGTTATTGACGATGAAACCGCGGGCACGACTGAAAAAATAGAGCCGAGCAGCGAGGCGAGGAATGAGGCGCGGATGATCTCAAACCAGCTGCACTCATGAACAAACTCGCTGCCTTGTTCATAACCTGATGATTCGGTGGCTAAAGAAAGAATCAGCGTGCTCAAACCAAAAAATCCTGTAAGCAATGGAAGAAGCAAATCATATTTCAGTGTCGCGAAGCCGAGCATAGAAGCCAGAAAAGCGATTAGCAGGGCGGCTGTTTTTCCTGTTATAAGCAGATAGCCTGCAATCAAAATCAAAATGTACGGCATGAACTGCCTGATAAAAGGAAAGATAGGAACAAACAGCAGGAGAAAAATTGCCAGAGTCAAGGCGCAGAAAATAACAGACAGCAGGGAGGAATAAGACGAAATGAGCAGGGCTGTCAGAGCCCTGCCTTCCTGGACAAGCCTGTGCGCAGGCAGGATAGTGACTGCTGTGTCGCTGTTGGGCGCGCCCAGCAGAATCGCGGGAAAGGCGCTTGAAAAACAAAATGCAATTGAAGCCGGCACGACAAATGAAAACGCCTGCGCAGGGGCGAACGGAACTGCGGCTAGCATTGGAAGAAAATTGTTTATATGAAATCCCGGCAGCAGGCCCAGGGCGAAGCCTGAAACAGTTCCGGCTAGAACAAAAAATAAGACTTCAATCATAATTTCTCAATGTCCTCCGGAAAAATCCAGCAGCTGCTGCCGTATTCTGAAGCCCTTCCTTTCAACGAGATAATGTCGCCCGTTTTGTAAATTGGATCTGTAACGACAAGCGCAACGGCATTGCCGTCAGAAACAGTGACTATAAAGTTCCCTTTCTGGGAGTAAAATGTCTTCACAATTTCTCCGCTCACAGAAACATACCCTTCACAGCTTTCTGAAACCTGCTCAACTGTGAGCCTCTGGTAAGTTATTTCAGGCGAGAAGAAGTAGACAAGGGCCAGCCCAACAAGCGCGAGGACAAATGAAACGCGCGCTATGATTTTCTCGGGATTCATTTCAGCTTTGACATCCGGATTTGTGCTGGCTTCTGAATTTGCCTCGGCATCTGAAACCATGCCAATAATATTGTACGTTCTGGTTTTAAAGAATTTTCAACTGGAATTCCTGAAAACCAGTTAATTCCAGTCAGGAATAAAGAACAATTGAGCCGTCTGTGGAGGTTATTGTGAATGACGGGCAGTTGAAAGAGACTGAAAATCCGGGCGTGCTGATGCCCGGCATCAAACTTGCAATTTCAGAGCAGCCTTTTGAGGAAATCATCCGCAGAATGTCTGTCTTGAGATTCACTGCCGAGTCAACCTGAATCAGCTTCGCGTAAGTCTGGTCAGTAATGTCGTCGGAGCGCAGGGAATAATTGAGAGCCACGAGCCCGGCTAAGAGGAGCACGAACATGAGCCCCACAATCACGAATCCTTTGCTTTTCTTCATCTTACATTCGCCTGCATTTCGTTTTAACTTTTTCATTTTTTTCGCCTGAATAATGCCTGGTTTTTTTGTTCCATTCCTCATCTGCATGCTTTTGTCTCGACAATGTCTATATGCCCTGATGCTGATCCTTCACCTGGGACATAAACATACGAGCGCACGACTGCCACTGTCTGCTTTCCGAGGCAGTCTGGCAGGGGATATGAACCGCCAGAACCTATCGGCGAAAGGTAATTCACATCATAAATGTCCCTGGCCTCCCTTGTCAGGGCCAGCATGTCATAGTTTGACTGCCTGCTTATTGCCGTAATCTGCAAGGTGAGCGAAAATATTATCAGAGCTAGAAGCACGGCAATGGCGGCGTCTGACGTGATTAGAATCCCCTTTCTTTTTCCTTCAAATTTCAGCTTGTTTTCCATTAACTGCACACCTTTATCGTTAATTTTACAGCATCTGTTGCAGTAGCATCTGCAATCACTATCCTCTCTACTGATGCAACATCCTTTGCGCCGTCGCAGTTTCCTGCTTTTCTGACGCCGCCAAGCAGTATTTCATAATCATAATTGCCCACTCCCGCTTGCATTTCAGATGCGAATGCTGGAATTTTAAATGATGAAATAAAATTCATTTGATTTGCTGTGGCATCTACAAGCAATGCGTCTTTCACCGCGTACTGCGACCAGTCTTGCGCAAGCTGGAGCATGTCGGCATACGCCAAATCTTCTGCTGTTGAGTAGACAGCCTCCATCTGCGATGAGGCTATGGCCAGCCCGACTGTCAGGAGCAGCACTGCCGCCAGCAGATCAAGCATCATCATCTGAGCTTTCGAGCGCTGCACTTTGGCGCGGCTTACGGCATCATTGAACATGAAAATTCACCTGAAATTTCCGAATAACTGACTCCGCTGCTTATGAGAGGATAATACGCTTCATAATTTCCGCTGACGTCAACTGCCTGGAGCTTGAGCAGGCTGTTTGCATTGTCAACATTTATCCAGAACAGAATTATGCCTGTTCCTGACGCTGTTTTCAGCTCAAGAGCCGGAAGATTAAGGGCGCCACTGCCGGTGCCGCTGCACAAGCCGTTGACCTGCGAGCCGATCATTCTGGCCTGGGCATCAAGCTGGGCCTGAATTCCGAATTCGTTTGCCTGGGCAATCTGGAGCTGGACGTAGTCCTGCATGAAAATTGATATGAATATGACTACGAGAATTGCGAGAAGGGCGTCAATTGTGCTTACCCCCCTGCTCTTTTTAGTAATTCTCTGAACCATGCAATCATCTCAAAATCCTGGCCACTCTGTCAGGCCTTGGCTGGGCAATCAGCCCGCCTGAAACCGAGAGCTCCACGTTCTGCCCTTTCACAGCCCCCTTGTTTTTCACGACATATTTTCCGCCCCTGATTCCCGTGAATATGTCGAAGTCGACAAACACAACAGCCTCGTTTTTGTCCGAGAACAGGACCTTCCCTGTTATTTTTTTCTTGCTGAGCGCCACGCGGGCGACCATGAATATCACAAGGCAGGCTATCACTGCGTAAAACACATACTGCACTGACGCCAGGTCGTTCATTTTCAGGAACGACCTTATTAGAATCGGGCCTGCGAGTCCGACTGCGAACAGAAGATTGAAAATAAAAGCGTAAAGCGGAAATTCTTTTCTGTATTCCCTTCTGAAATCTCTTAGGGAGACGGCCATGACAATGGCCGGCGCAATCTCAGCGAGCATCACGAGAGGGTCGGTGAATGAAGCGAGAATCGAGATAAGCAGGGCTGAAACTGAGGAAATCTGCATCTCAAGCAGATAGTACCCTTTCAGCGTGCTGTATTTGTGCTTGTAGTGCGATGCTATGATATTCATGTTCTGGCTCACCGGAAATTGATTAATATACAGTAACGACAAATGACTTGTCCCCACAGTTTATCACGCTGTCGTTGTTCGGAATTTCTTTGCTGCAGTAATACTGCTCAACCTGATTGGCCACTTTTGAGGCGTTAATCGGGCACGAAGATGAAATGTTGACTTCGCCATCTGCAAATGACACGGCGGGGGCTGAATACTGGCAATCCCCTGAAAACGATAGCAGAGCGGCCTGGTGCTCTGCCGAGTTTCTGACTGCGGGATAAATGAATCCTGCGAACGCCTGGTCAGTGCTCTCAAGCATGAATGTCGCCGACACAAGAAGAATAACTGCAAGGACCATCAGAAGCTCGAATGCTATCTGGCCTCTTGCTTTTCCAAAACTAAGACTTTGAAAAGGCCTGCCTGATTTAAGACCTTGAAACAGTGACATCGCCGACCTTACCTCTCAATATTGTTTTTGGTGACAATGCGGCGCCGGTCACAGTGACAACTGTGCCTGTCGACTCCGCGGACGGATCAACACAGCTGGCACTTATTGAGTTTGCCGTGACTGTCAGCTCGCAGTCGACAGGCGCCCTGATTGAAACTGTTTTTCTGGCCCCCGCCCCCTGAAACGCCAGTGCCTGCGACGTTGTTGTGATCAGACTCCTGGCAGCCGAGATTGTCTCGTTTGTGTGGAGCTGGGAAGTGCCTTCAAGAGTGAAGTCCGCCAGGTCCATTGTGACTGACGAAAAAAGAAGAATCACCACTGTAAGTATAAGGAGGAATTCAATTGTAATCTGCGCCTTTCGCTTCTTCAAAATGTTCACGGCAATAACCTCGTCAAATGGCCTTCTATCAGCTTCGCCTGCTCAATTGTGTTTTCGCCTATGCGCGAAATTTTCACCGACAGGGCGACGACAATGGTCGCGACAGCAATGAGCAGGGCCATTACTGCCAGATACTCAATTGAAACCTGCGCTCTGTTGTCCATTTCTTCACTCCGTCTCATGCCTGCACTTTATTGTCTGCTTTTTCACTCCGTGTAAAATAACTAAGTGCCCAGGAATTTGCTCCTGTAAAGCATTATCGTCTGCTTCATGTTATCCTTGATTGAAAGGATGTTCGCCATAAGCGTGATTATCATTATAGCCAGGGCTGTGCCGACCGCGACTAGGATGAGATATTCTGTTGAAACCTGCGCCTTATTATCCAAAGATTTCACCAAGCAGAAGTAATCAGACGTATTATATAAATACTGCCATCAGCGCAACAATCGTAATTCCTATCATCAGAACAGGCACAAAAGGCATGGACAGCTTGACTTCAATTGATTTAAAGCCCCATTTTCTCAGGTCAGCAATCTGCCTTTTTGAAAGCCCTGCTGCGCTGTGAGAGCTTATCAGTTTTCTGCCTTTGCTCAGATCAAAAAGCAGCGGCTCCTGCCATACTTTCTTTCTGCCTGCAAGAACGAGGTCTTTGGCAGGGATGTCGCCCTCGCAGAGTTTTGAAACTGATTTTGCGCTTCTGAGAATATGCTTTCTGGCCACTGACAGGCACACAAAGCCGTAGAATATGAAAAATGTCGCAGTGAAAACGCCTGCTGCTGAAACAGCGGCCTGCTCAATTGAACTGTACTGCCCGAACAGAGCGTAAATCAGCGCGAAAAAAACCGAGGAAGTGAAGGACTTCACAAGCCCTTTTTTTATCTGGCTTTCGGCCATGCCCCGTAGCTTTTTGTTTCTTATTATGTGCCAGGCGATGTAAATAACTGCGAACGGAAGCACAGCCAGAAATGACGCTGCAAAAGCGTAGATAGGGAAAAACTCCAGAGCCAGAAAGCTGGGCAGAACTGCGCCGAGCGCAGTGAACAGTTTCACGTCCCCGCCAGCCCACACGCCGATGCGGTAGAGCAGGTACGCAAACAGGAAGCAGAACAGAGCCATTCCTGCTGACTGCAGGATTGGAAAAATTGCCCACAGTTTCAGGGAAGAAACAGCATTGATTCCCAGCCCCGCTATAAGCAGGCCGTAGCTGATGTACGGGCTGACTTCCCTTGATTTGAGGTCGTGGTAGCTGGCAAGGGCAAAGAAAAACAGGCACACTGCCAGCGAAATGTAGTCAAAGAGCATAGGATATCCTCTGAAACAAATAAATAAAAATTAGAAAAAGGCTGCTATTAAAACAGCCTGTTTGGGTTCAATTTTACAGCACTTAATTAAGGTGATGCTATGTGGTCTGTTGCTCCGTCGTGGCAAGCTTCAATTGCACCTGCAGCTCCGGCAGTGTATGTAATATCTGTGGCGTTTGTTGCAATTGCTACTCCACCTGCACATTTAGTGTCACAGCTTCCGCAAGGTGCAGCCGTGTTTCCTGCAAGCTCTACTGCGCACTGCGATGACGCTGTTTTGCAGTCAGTTACAGATGTTTTGGCTCCTGAAAACGCGCCAGTCACGAAAAGAACCACAACTGCTGCGATTGCCAGGACTGCTGCCAAGATGATCAGGTATTCAAGCGAACCCTGACCTTTTTTTCCAGTTCCTAATCCGATCATTCTCATTCCTCCATAATTATTATTAGATGTGATTACCTGCCCCTGATTTATAAAGGTTTTGATACCGCCGGCAAAATGAAATTAAGCGCCAAATGCCCCGCCGACAAGCGAATTGAACACCATCGGACCCATGAAATACATCGCGTATGCGACAGTCATTCCGACAGGGATGTATATCACAGCCCTTGACAGATTGCCCTCTTTTATCTGCACTGCTCCGAGCATTGCGAGCGCGCCCTGGATCATCAGGTACGCCCTGAACATCATGTCAAATTTGGCGACTGTCGCCTTTCCTGTCGCGTCCATTGACCCGCCCACGTTGAGCAGCACGCCTACCAGGAACGAGATGAGGCCGAATATCGCCGGGGCGATGAGTATGCCCGCCACGACAATGAAAAGGAACTGCGTGAATGTCTTTGAGCGCCTTTCCTGCTCAAGATGGTACAAATCCCTGAAGTCTTCTGACATAGCTACAAGCGTATCAAGCAGCCCGCCTCCTGATTTCTTCGCGGCGATGATTATCACAGCCGCTCTTTTCACGAGCTCTGAGCGGGACTTCAAGGCAAAGTCGCTGAAAGCCTGCTCAAACGTCTTTCCTTCGTCTATGTCAATTATCATGCGCTTCAGGTTCGGAGTTATGGGCCCGAAGTTCATTCTTGAAGCCTCTTTCAGCGCAACTTCTATTGTTCCGCCAGTCTTCAGCGTGGTGCCCATGTGGTGCAGCACGTCAGGCAGGGCTTCTGCAATGGCAGATGATTTTTTGTCAGCCAGGTAATACGGCAGGCCGAGCCCTATGTCAAGAATTATTGTTAAAACAAGGAAGCCTTCAATCGGCAGGTTCAGCATGAAAAACATTATGGCAAAAGCTATGAAGCCGAGTGCCAGGGTCAGGGGCATCAGCACCTTCCCAGGAATTCTCATGCCTGAGAATTCCACGACTTCGCTGTAACTGTTCAGGAATCTTGTTATTGGACCTTCTGCCATTTCATATCATCTCTTTTTTCGCATTCTTGTTATCGGACCTTGTATCATGCATATTCTCTTCTTTCGCATCAGCATGCGCAGACGCGGTTAGCCCGGATCCGCTGACTTCATGTAAAACACGAACATCAGTATTATCATAGGTATGATCAGGAAATACATCAGCATCAGGAATTCCGGGGTGAACACGTTGAACATTGAAACTGACGACGCTATTGTCGGCGAGCTTCCGACCGCGGTAAGAACAGTTATCATCGCGGGGAACACGACCGAGAACATCATGAAAAACAGGCCGATTAAGTTCAGCTTCTGGGCGTAGTCAGCTATCTTTGTCTTTCTGTCAAATGTCACGTCCTCGGCGATTGTAACCATCACTTCTGACAAATTTCCTCCGGTTCTCAGCGCCCTGACAAGATGCGAGACCACTCTTTTGACAGACCTTGACCTTGTCCTGTTTGCCCAGCCCTCAAACGCGTCCTCTGTGGACACGCCTTTCTCAATCTGCGAAAGTATCCACTTGAAATCAGTGCTGAGGGCGCCGTAATTTGAATTCGCGATTGAAGACATTGTCTTGAATATTCCGATTCCCGCCCTTATCTCAATGCTCATGTGCCTGAGCGCGAACGGAAGCTGCTTTTCAATCTGCATTCCGACTGAGGCCGCCTTGTTCTGCGGAATCATCAGGCCCACGAGCAGCACAAGCATCGGGGCTATGAGTATGAGCAGCAGCGAAATGACTATGCTGAAATTTGCGATAAGAAAAAGAATTGAAAGAAGTATTGAAATTACAAGCACGATTGCCGTGGCTGAAACAACGAGCGCGATGTACTGGTCAACTGAAAAATTCATGCCTGAAGAGTTTAGGTCATTTTCAAGCTTCGGCCCGAAGCTTTTTTTGAACGGCTCTGAAACAGCTGAAAGCGGCTTCTGCAGCGAGCCGTAGAAAGAGCCGACAAACCGGACAGCTGAGTTGTCATAAAGCGCCAGCTCGCCTGTGGTTCCGGAGCCTATTTTCATGTCCCTGCGCCCTGAAAGCACTTCCCTCAGGTTTTCAGAGCCCGACGATTTTCCCTTCGCCGGCTCTTTTGCGCCGGTGTCATATTTTTTCTTCATTCTTTCGACAATCTTTGAAAGAGCCTCTTCGTCGCTTCCTTCAGCTATCTCCTCTTTCTCAACGGCGATTTTTTCATACTTCTTCTTGCCCTCTTTTTTCATGAGCCCGCCGATTTTGTCAAATCTTCCCATCAAACATTACCTACTGTCTTCTTTTTTCACTTCTTCATTCTTCCTGCCGTATTCTTCTTCGCTTCATCTATCTTTCCCGCTATACGCTGCCTGCCAAGAATTTGTCGACTTCTTTTTTTACGTCGTTCATTTTCGTGATTTTCTTCTTAACAAGCGAGTCTAAGAACGCCTTTCTCCTTTTTATTTCTTCGTCAATGTTGGCTCTTGACATTCCGGTGTATCTCTGCAGCTTCTGCAGGTAAACAGACGGCATGCTTGTTGATTTTACCGAATCAGTGGTCGGGTCCCACTGGAAAATCGTCTGAAGCCCGACTCTGTCGCCTTCAACGCCCGTAATCTCCGAGACTTCGACAACCCTTCTTATTGTCCCTCTTTTCTTGTCGTGAATCCTGTTCTGTATTATAATGTAGTCAAGGCCTTTGAGCATCACGCCTGGAACAGACATCGGCGGATTCATGAGCCTGGCGGTTGTTTCTTCCGCTGAATTGGCGTGGACTGTGCCCAAACAGCCGTCATGCCCTGTATTCATCGCAGTGAAAAGCGTGAACGCTTCAACGTGCCTGATTTCTCCGACTATCAGCCTGTCAGGCCTCATACGCAGGGAGTTCTTTACAAGAACGTCCATTGATATTTCGCCCGTGCCCTCTATTCCCGGCGGCCTTGTTTCAAATCTTATCCAGTGCTTTATCGGCAGGTTCAATTCCGCCGTGTCTTCAATTGATATTATTCTTTCCCTGTCAGGAATCAGCGAGGCGCATACGTTCAGGGTGGTGGTTTTTCCCGAGCCTGTGCCGCCCGAAATAAGTATGTTTGCCGGCTTCGCGCCCAAGCCGTCAACGCTTGTCCACAAAAACGCGGCAAAGGTTGTGTCAATTGTCCCGCAGTTTATCAAATCAGTTATCGAGAAAGGCTCCTCCCTGAATTTTCTTATTGTCAGCGTGGCCCCTTCAATGGAAATCGGCTTTATTGTGGCGTTGACTCTGGAGCCGTCAGGCAGGCGGGCGTCAAGCATGGGCGACTGGTTGTCAACGCGCCTGCCCACATCCCTGGCTATCCTGTCGATAATATTTTTTATCTCTTCGTCATCGCCGAACATGATGTTTGTTTTTAGCATGCCGTATTCTCTGTGAAAAACGTAAACAGGCTTTGTCGGGCCCAGAACCATAATTTCTTCAAGCTGGTCGTCGTGGGTCAGGGCGTCAATGACGCCGTAGCCTATCATCTCCCTGACAACCATTCTTGCGTAAAAATCAATTTTCGAAGCAGCCACTCCGAGCTCTGGCGAGGACTGGATTATCTCCCTTACCCTTTCAAAATAATATTTCTCCCTACTCTCGGCGCTTCTGAACTCCTCGGCTGAGATGTTTATCAGCCTTGTGGCCGCCTCTTTCACGGTTTCCACAACTGATTTCTCGGGGCCTTTCGGCTTCACAACAGAAGTGGCGTAAACAATCAGCGGCTCGCCTTCAACCTTGTAGATGCGTGCGTCGCCGTACTGCTTTATGAGCGTCTTCGGCCCTGTAATCAGATATTCGCCTGACTCGTCAGGCTTGAGCTGGACCGGCCCGGCCTCGATTTTTTTGGTCTCTTCCTCGTCAGAAGCCGTCTTCTGGGTCCTTTTGGCTTTCGCCTCTTTAATCAGATCGTCCATGTAGGCCATAGCATGGACTAAGAAATAGTGATTTAAATACTTATCAACCGACGAAAATCGGGCGCTTTGAAAGAAGTTTTGGCATCAGCAAAGGCAAATACGGCATGCCTTTTGTCTGATTTTTAATCTTACTTATCATTTCTTCCGTGCTAAGCTCAAGCTGCCCGCCATTCCTGGCTCTTACAGCCAGTTTTCCTGACTCAATTTCTTTCTTTCCGACGACGGCGATGTAAGGAATCCAGCTTTTCTCCGCATTTCTAATTTTCTTGCCTAACGACTCGTTTGAATCATCTAAGTCAACTCTTACTTCGTCAAACTTGCCCAGCAGTTTCTTGCAGTAATCAAGCTGTTCCTGCGATATGGGGATTATTCTCAGCTGCACTGGTGACAGCCAAAGCGGGAACATCGGCTGCTTCCCTTTTTTCTCCAAGCCGGCAGCATTCTCAAGTATTGCCGCTATTGTTCTTTCTATTCCGAAACCCGTGTGCAGGAAAAGAGGCGTTGTTTTCTCGCCTTTGTCGTTAATGTAACCTATACCCCACCAGGCTGCGCTCTCTGTGTCAAGCTGGACAGTATCGACTTCCATCGGTCTTCCGAGATTGTCAAATGCAATAACATCTATCCAGGCTGCTTTGTACGTTTTCATCACGGTGAACAGTTTGATTATTATCGGAATTTTGAGGTCTTTTGCCCATTTTTTGAAAATGTTATTATGCGCATCGTAAAAATCATGCTTGCAGTTCAATATTATTGCTGACGGAACCATGTCAAGATATTTGTACAAAGCCATCGCAAACTTGTCAATGTGTCTTTCAAACTCTTCAAAAGCTTGGTTCATATCGGCGCACATTGAATGGAGGTTTGGCATTGTCGCGTGCCTTAGCCGGTACAGACCAAGTACTTCTCCTCTCTGTTCATATCTCCAAATCAAGTCATTTTCATACAGGCCCAGCGGAAGGTTCTTGTACGATATTACAGCGTCTTTGAAAATTGACCAGACGCCGTAATCGCAGGCCGGCCTCAGCCTGAACTCCTGCTTTTTCTCTTTTGATCCCGGCAAAACTCTGTAAAGCCTCTCTGGAAATTTGCCCATCATTGCTTTCACATTCTCTTGGTCGGGATTTATGATGTAGGGCGTCCTGACTTCCATAGCTCCGAGATCTTCCAGAGCCATCTTTCTGCCTAGATCAGACAGCAGTTCTGCGATGAGCTGGCCAGCAGGGTAATACCTGTAATTTCCCGAGTCTGAAACCCTAAGCTCCGGCTCGGCGATTTCAAGGTGCTTTGCCAGTTTGATGTGCGGCGGGCATCCCATTGACGATTCTTTTACTTCTTTAAGTTCCGCCTTTATCGCCATTTCAATGTCTGCATGCTCTTTTCCGAGCTCCCCTCTTTTCTTGGTGGAACCGTCAGGCATGATTACAAAAAGCTCTGCTAAACTTCCGTCTTCAACTAGTTCTTCCTCAATCTTCTCTTCTTCAATTTTGCTACGCTCTTCTTTCTCAGCCATGCTAATCATTCTGTGATATGGTATATAAAAATAGAATGTTTTTTGATTAATCTTTTTTGTTTGGAACGGGATAACTTTTTGATTAAGCTTTTTTCTTTGAGGATTTGCATCAAGACATGAGCGAAGCGAATAAATATAGTGTGACAAACATTCTGGAAGCAAATCCGATTTAACAGGAAAAAGCTTAGTGCATCCCGCAGTGGGTGCAGTCGCCTGTGCAGCCGCCTGTTTTCTCGGCGACTTCAAGGGCTGTCTTGCCTTCTGTCTCGACTTCGTCGGGCCTTTTTCCGGCCTTGTAGGCCGCAGCCTGCCTTGCTTCCTCTGTCGCGAAGATTTTCTTGTACAGGTCGTTTGTCAGCTTCCTGCCCGTGCGCTTTTCATAGACTTCGAACGTCTCGCCGAAGTCATTCTGCATCTTCACTGAGTATTTGTCAGGCAGGCCGTTGAACGCGCAGAACGGGATTATTTTCTCGTCAGGCGTGACGTAGTGTATGACGCACCTGCTCACCCTGTCAATGTCATAGTTGTACGGGTCCTGAAAGTGCATTGTTCCGACGAAAAGCGATTTGTAGTGGAACACGCCCAATGAGTGGTAGTCTCTTTTCTTGATTACGTCAATGAGTATGCTCTTTAGGTCAACGCCTTTCGGAGATTTCTTTGAGTCGACGATTTTGTTGAACTCAAGCAGGGCTTTGAAAAGCACTTTTGTCTTGGCAATTTTTCCTCCGCCTCTTATCTCTGTGGCGGCTTTTTTAATGAAGTCAAACAACCTGTCAACATTAACGAATCTTGTGACAGGAATGATGCCCTTCTCGTCGTCCTTGAAAATGTATGTCGCCATTCCGCAGTGCGCGTTCGGGGTAAATGTCAGCTCAGGAATGCCTGACATTGCCGAAGCAAACTGCGAAAAAGGGGCGACAGCTGTTATGGGATAAATATCAGATGTTTTTATCACTCCGCCTGACTGCGCTTCTATCTTGTGCCACAGCTCGGGGATTGTGATTCTCATCTTGGCTCTCTGCGAGGCAGGGGCTGCGCCTACAAATGAAATCGGCTGGAAGTCAATTCCGCGGATTATGTCAATATTATCAAGGGCGAATTGGATTATGCCCCACAATTCGTGGTCATTCACGCTGTTCACGACAACAGGCACAAGCACAATTCCCAGCTTGGCCTTTCTGCAGTTTTCAACAGCTCTTTTGGTCTCTTCAAGAAGGGGGTTTGTCTGCGCTGAAATACCGTCAAATGACATATATACTGTGTTGACTCCGTTCTCTCTGCACTGCTTTGCAAGCTCGGGATTGTTTCCTAGGTTAATGCCGTTTGAATTCACCTGTATGTGGCTGAATCCGTTTTCCTTGCACAGCTTCACAATTTCTATCATGTCTTCCCTGACAGTCGGCTCACCACCTGTTATCTGTATGGCCTTTGTGGCCACGGGCTTCTCGTTTCTGAGCGTCTTGAGCATTTTGTCAATTGTCGCAAGGTCAGGCTCGAAAACTTTTCCGACCCTTCCGCAGTTCAAAAAGCAGTACCAGCATCTCATGTCACATCTGTTGGTAATCAGAAGATTTGCGAGCGCGGTGTGCGAGTGGTGCTCTTTGCACAGGCCGCAGTCGTGTGGGCAGTTGATGTCCTCTCTGTCCTTTGAAATCGCCGGATTCTCCACGCCGTCGCCTACAAACTGGTATTTGTCCACTCTTTTGTACATCTCAGCATCTGACCAGTAAATCTCAGCTGTTTCGCCGTGCTCAGGGCACGTTTTCTTTATGAAAACCTTTCCGCCTTCCTCGTAAATCACGGCAGGCAGGGTTTTGTAACAAGTAGGACAGATTGATTTCGTGTCTTTAAGTTTCTGCATTTAATTTCACCGTTATGGATGCTCTTGCAACAATACCTTTTTATTTTATGGGTTATATAAATGCTGTTGCTAATGCAACAACATTGAGGGGTTATCTGCATGACAAACCTGCTGATTGAAAATTTGAAGACACTGGGGCTGACTGATTACGAGGCGAAAGCCTACGCCGCGCTCGTGCCTGCCGGCACGGCAGGGGTGACCGAGATTTCCCAGATGTGTGATGTTCCGCGCTCCAATCTTTATGAAGTGCTTGAATCGCTGTGCAGCAAGGGCTTTGCCGAAATACAGCGCGGCAGGCCGATTCTGTTCAAGGCAGTCGCCCCCTCGAAAGCCATGGGCGACATTGTGAAAGAGAAGGAAAAAGAGTTAGAGAAAGCCAAGGCTGAATCACTGAAAGAACTTGAGAAAATATCTGGAAAGAAAAAAGAGAGCATCACGCCCACGCTGATATGGGGCATAAGGGGTATTGATTCTGTCATCGGAAAAATAAACGAAATCACGAAGCGCGCGAAGAAGGAAATACTGATTAATGTGCCTGATTTCAGCTCGTTTGAAGACGAGCTGCTTCCTGAGCTGAAAACCGCACACGCGCGCGGTGTGAAAATAAAAATTGCAGTTGAAAGGAAATCAAAAATCGGCGAAATCGGAAAATACGCCATTGTCCGCACGCGCGAAAAGATTCACGGCATTGACATTGTGGCTGACAACAGAGAGATACTTATCGCCCCTCCTCTTCCGGTTGTCGCAGCGTGGGTTGACAACGAGGAGATGGCCCTACATGTCAAAGATTTTCTGCAGCTTGTGTGGAAAGACGCTGATGTGATGAAATGACAAGTTGTTGGTAATGACCGCACAGCCGTCTATTTCCAGCAGTCATAGTATCTGCGCCACTTTGCCAGCTTTTTCATATCTAAATCAGCGAATATAATCCCTTCTTTTTTTCTTATTTTTGCCAGAATTTTCAGCGGGCTGAAAATGCCGCTTTGTGACAGCGTCCGGGGGCTGAAAGCGTCGCAGATAACAAAATATACCATATTCTCATAAGCCCTCACCTGCGGGATTTGAGGCGTTACGCGCCAGTCCCCGCTATAATCCACTTCAAAGACAGGGCAGAAAATTATTTTTGCCCCCTCGCCTGACAGCTTTTTTACAAGCTGAGAAAAAGCAATGTCCCAGCAGTCAATCACAGCTATCTTGCCAAAATCAGTGTCGATTACTCTGTTTCTGCGCCCCGGAGTCACTCTCTTTTTTTCGTCTCGCCATAAATGCATTTTTCTGTATTCATACTTTATTTTTCCCTTGTTGTCAATAAGAAAAACAGAATTGAAAATTTTCTTACTTTCTTTTACATAAGAACCGACTACACAGTATATTCTCTTGTTTTTGCATTTTTCCTGTATTTTTCTGATGTACGGATTTATGTTTATTCTCTTTGATTCGTCACAATCAAGGCATACTTCCGGAAAACAGACTATTTTTGCCTTTTTTGAAGCCGCTTTATCAATAAAATTGAGAATTTTGTTAAGGTTTTTATCAATATCTTCAGTGACTTTCATCTGCGCGGCTGCGACCCTCACTATGCCCATACCATTGTAAAAACAGCAGTTATTTATTTGCTTTTGGTTTGGTAAATGACATGTTACTCCGACACGGCAGGCACCTGCTCAGCACCACAAGGGACGTCAGAAATCTGTCTTTGTTTTTCGGAAACATCACAGCAATTGAAGGCATTTTGTGGTATATTTTTCCTATTTATTTCGCGGCGGCGCTGGGCGACATCGCCCTTGTCGGAATCCTGATTGCAACCCACTCTCTTGCCTCTCTGCTCGTTGATATCCCTTCCGGTGATTTGATTGATAGGATAGGCAGGAAGCAGATGTTTCTGATTGGAATTGTAGGCCTGTTTGTTTCGTTCTCCTTGTTTTTGATACCCACATTCGGGTCGCTGTTCTTCGGCATGCTTTTCTACGGCATATTTTCGACATTTTACGGCAACGCGGCCTATGCTATAGTGCTTGACAAAAGCAGGAAGCACCAGGTCGGCGAATCAGTCGGCTTGTTTTCAGCAATGAGCAGCCTGGGCTGGACAATCGGTCCCCTGCTTGCCGGCGTGCTGCTGATGATTGTCAATATCCCTGCTGTGCTGGCGCTCATTGTTTCCATAACGCTGCTGCTTGCCGCCCTTTCATTTGTCATCCTGCACTCAAAAATCAGTATAGTTAGCGGAGTGAAACTGAGAAAAATAAAGGATGTGCTTGTTGAAGACAAATTGTTCTTGGGTGAATTAAGAAGAATTTCCGGTATGGGCTGGATTCTGGTCCCTATCCTGTTCTTCTCTTTTACTTTCGGATTCTGGGAATACGCTGTGTGGATGATTGAACCGATATACACGGCATTGGAGGGGATAAGCACGGCTGTTGCGGGTTTGCTGCTTACTTTGTTTTTTGCACCTGAACTATTTTTCTCAATGCCCGCCGGCATGGTGACTGACAGAATCGGAGTAAACAAAACATTATTCATCGGCACACTTTTGATATTTGTCGGCCAGATCCCCCTTTTCCTAAATCCGTCACTAATCACATTTGCAGTTGCGCTTATGGTTACAGGCGTCGGGGCTTGTTTCATAAGCATGCCTATAGGAGCAA
>JAZDJV010000099.1:0-3573 GCA_043803585.1 Microcaldota archaeon
CCCACTGTGCCGATTACAACGCGCGAGCCGTCAGGCGTTATTGCGCCCGCAGTCACTGTGTGGTCGGCGACTCTGAAGCTCCATCTTTCAGCGCCGCTTTCATCATATGACACCAAGATTCTGCCCTTTCCAGAGCCGTAAACATTGCCGCTGTCATCAATTGCGAAGAACAGGGGGAACTCGCCGATTCTGTTTGTCCACAGCTGTCCGCCCGTTTCAACGTCGTACATTATCACATACCCGCCGCTCAGGCCGACTGCGAATTTTGAATCATCTTTTGTGAATTTGGAGTTTCGAATCCACTGATCAACGGTATTAAATCCTTTTACCACAGAGCCGTCTTCTGAGTCAAGCAGGGCGAAATTATAGCCTTCAACAGGGCCTGTGAGCACCATTGTGCCGTCATGCGATATCTCGCTTTCCCTGTTCATTGAAGGGCAGTCCACCTGCCATTTCAGCTCTCCGGTTTCAACATTTACAGCATAAAGCTGGCTGTCACCGCATCCGGCAGTCGCGAGCGAGCCGTCGCCGCTTATGTCAGCGCCCCAGCACTCGTTGCCTGTCGGAACTTTCCACAGCTCTTCGCCAGTTGCTATGTCATACATGTAAAAATTTGTTGGCTTGTTCAGCTCCGGATTGTGCTTTGCCTGCGTTGCCAGCACTTTTGTCCAGCTGTTGTCTGGATAAACCCAGAAAAATCCGTAAGGTTCGGACACTTTCTGCTCCCAGACTTTCTCGTAGCCGTTGAGCTGAGTTTTTGCTTCAAGCTCGATGTCATGCCTGAGTTCTTCGCCCCTGTCAGGTGAAATTCCGTCTTCGTAATAATATTTGTATCCGTCTGTTTCAATCGTGATGAAATAGTCGAGGGATTCATAAGTGAACTCCTGGCTGCCGAAGAACGCTTTGATGTCCCCGATTGCGGGCGCCAGAATAACATACGCGCCGCTGCTTGTTGTTGCCCTGTATGTTTCTCTTCCATTATATCTGGTGGCGGTCACTTCAGCCCCGACAATAGGCTGGCCTGTGACTTTGTCTTTTACATAGCCGTACACGGCGCTTGTCATTTCAAGCCTGCTTTCTTCCTGGTTTCCGCCGTAAAATTTAATATTCGCAGTCACTTCATCTGATCTGCTTTCTTCCTGCCAAAATAAAAAGTCAATGCTGAATTCGCCCTCACTATCAAGAGACGCAAAATAATGGACTTTCTTCTCTTCGCCCGGCGCCAGCGTCATCGGACTGTCCTGAAACTGGAAAAAGTGCAGATTCCACGACGGCACGTCGCCTTCGTAGTCTACGTTCACTGTTTCCTCGGAACCGCCGTTATTCTTCAGGCGGAATATCACGTCTCCGCCGAGCGATAAAGTAGGATAAGAAGCCACTGTTGAATAATAAGCTATTTCAATGTTTCCGAGCTGGACTGTTTTGTTCTCGCCTGCCACGGGCGGCTCGACTGTTTTTGTCAGATCAAAGTCCGGCAGATTGAATTCCTGGCCGTTACTGCCAGGCCCGCCATTGTCTGGTCCGTTGGGATTTCCGCCGTTCGGCGTGCCGTTTCCTCCGCCAGGCGGCCCTGGCTGGCCAATGCATCCTGTCAGGAGCATAAAAGACGCAAACAAAACAGCAAGAACGTATTTTTTCATGTTTTTCATAAATCGCGCGGCATTTTTAATTATATCTGAATGACGGCGCTGATTCTAATTAAGCACCGCCACCATCAGGTTCAGATATGTCGCAAAACAGCACCAGCAGAAGTACGGCACAAGAAGATATGCCGCGGTTTTGTCGATTTTGTAAAATTTGTAAATGGTGCCCGCGAGCGCGGCCAGCAGGGCAAATATGCACATCAGGCCGTATTCAGGGCTCCTGAGCCCGAAGAACAGGACCGACCAGAGAGTATTGAGAGCCAGCTGGGCTTTGAACCACCACACTGCCCGGAATTCAAAAATTTTCGTTTTCTTCGGCTTTTTCATCCACACGAGGTAGAGCGAGACAGCCATCATTATGTAAAGCGCGGTCCATGCCGGAGCGAAAACCCAGTTCGGCGGGCTCAATGCCGGCTTTGCCAGTCCGGCGTACCAAGCCCCTATCGCCGGCCCAGTGAAAATCGATCCGACTGCGGCCGCCAGAAAGCACAATATAAACGACACAGCCATTTTCTTGAAGTCAATCTTCATTTGTCAATCACTTTTCCTCAAACAAAAGCCGTGCGCACCCAGTCTCCCACTATGTAAGCCACGGCTATGACAACTACAGCGATTGTGATATGCTCTGAAACAACCCTCACGACGCCGTTTCCGTTCTCTTTTCCTATGTAATAGCTGAAAGTTCCGATCAAGGCAAGGCCCCATGCAGTTCCCGCCAGAAGGGCGTCGTTAAGGCTGAACAGCATGATTATGCCAAGAAAGCTGAAAGCGACCAGGAACTTTGTAAAAAAAGTCGCAAATGTTGACTGCCAAACCTGCTTTTGAGTGTGCCTTTTTTCGCTTTCCTCGGAAATGTGTATCCCAAGCGAGTCAGAGCAGGCGTCCGCAATCGCGACCGTGAGTATGCCGCCGAAAACAGCCAGCTTCGTGCCCACGCTTGCGGTCAGCCCGACCATGACGCCCAGCGTCGTTATCACGCCGGACGTGAGCCCGAAGGACAGCCCGACTTTGATCGAATGTTTCATGCTTACAAATAAACTTAATTAGAATATAAATCTCGCTTAGCGCAGGTCTGCAGCAAGTTTTTTATACAGAAATGCCGTCATCACATCATGGCAAAAATAAAAATTGACGTCGGAAGCCTGGGCATAACCCTGATGGTTGCGGGCGTGCTGTGCCTGCTGGTAAAGCTGCTGCTTCAGCACCTTGAGACTATTGGAATCGTGTTCCTGGCTGTCGGCGTGCTGATGATACTGCTGAACGCCGTGAGATAGATCTAAAAAAAGATTATCAAGTGAAGATTAAGAGAGTTTTTTAATTCTCTTATCCAAATCAGCAGCCACCGCTCTATTACTCTCAGCTATATCCTTATTTCCCATTTTTTCGAATTTTTCTGCGGCCTCAAGAAGCGTGTCTCGATCACGCGCCATTTCGGCAGCTTTTTGCCTTGCCGCCGCCTTCAATTCTTTCCTGTCCTGTTCTCCTTTTTTTCTTATATCTTCGATGCGGCGGTTGACTTCCTCCTCTGTTTTCTTCACTTCAGCGAAGATTCTCTCCCGTTCCCTTTGTTCTTCTGACGTTTGTTTGGCTTGCTGCCCCTTTTCAGCATTCATCCAATTTTTTATTTTATTTTCAATAATCCTCCTAACTGCCTTTTGATTTGCAGGCGTGGTCTCAATTCCAAGAGCTTGCATTTCAAAATAAGTTATTTTAGCCAAAGTGCCTTCTGCATTATCCAAAGCGCCCTGTTCAAGATATCGTTGCACTCTTTTGATATCCGTTTTCTCTTCTTCACCGCAAGTTTTCGGATCCAAAATTTTGCTTTCCAATGCCCTTACCGGTTCAACTTCCTTCATTTCGCGCTCTTTTTGTTCTTTTTCTGCGATGTTCTTCTGAACCTGCATCCTGAGTTCCTCTGCTCTCTGCTGCG
>JAZDJV010000100.1:0-7312 GCA_043803585.1 Microcaldota archaeon
CATTACAATTGCAAGTGGAGGAATTCAAAATGGGAAAATCCAAAAAGGATATTAGCAGGGAGCTTCAGAGAATAAAGAGGAAAATCGAGGAGCTCGAGGAAAGGGCGAGAAACGATCCGCTGAAAAGAAATCCAGCCGTTCATCAGGAGCTTGAAGAATTAAAGAGAAAGCTGGTGAATTGAATTAACTTAAGGGCAAATGTGCTCTTCTATTTTATAGTCCTGTTGAGTAAATAACATGGTGATAAAATGTTTATTGTTTTTGAAGGATTGGACGGCTCGGGCCAGTCAACCCAGTCAAATGCGCTCAAAGATTATCTGATTGACGAGAAAAAAGTGGACGTAATGCTCACAAAAGAGCAGACAGACGGCTTCATCGGCGGATTAATCAAAGCCGGACTGAAGCATGAATGGAAAACAAGCCCCCTCGGCCTTCAATTGCTTTTCGTGGCAGACCGGGCGCACCATCTGTTTGCAGAAATTGAGCCGGCTCTTGATGTCGGAAAAATCGTGATTTCGGACAGATATATTTTTTCAACTCTCGCTTTCGGTGCGCTTGGTGCTGACATGGATTTTCTGAAGATGATAAATTCAAAATTTAGGAAACCGGACGTCACTTTTATCCTGGACACTCCGCCGGAAGTCTGCCTCGAGAGAATCAAGCGCTCGAGATTCCAGCATCTTGAATTGTTTGAAAAAATTGAGATGATGAAAAAGATAAGAGAAAATTATCTTTCGCTGAAAAGTTACTTCCCGAATGTTTACATAATAAACGGAAACAGAACTAAAGATGAAATACACAAAGAAATCGTCGGCATCATTGAAAAGCACATGAAATGATTATAATCACGCCTCGGTAGCTCAGCGGTAGAGCGCTACCTTGGTAAGGTAGAGGTCGCGTGTTCGAATCCCGTCCGAGGCTCTATAATATTACGGTGTGTACATGAGAATGCTAAGAAGAAAAATGCCGGGCGCCCATCCAGTGGATGCCGCGGTGAAATCCGCGGAGATCGGCGCTCAAGACAAATATGGAAGCAGGTTCCACGCAGGATTCCGGCCTGATCAGAAAGCGCGCGCAACTGAAGGAGAAACCGTCGGAAGCGGCAGGCAAAGCGTCTCTGTTTTTGACACGGGGATAAACCGAGCTGATATACGCACCATACTTGAAAAAATAAGGGAAGAGGAAGAAGCCGAGAAGAAAAAGAAAACAGTAAGATAATTATTCTCTCATCGGCAGGAGCGCATCCTTGTCTCTGCGCGTGCCGTATCTTCCGTAGCTGTCGTACGGTTTTGAAGTCGGCGTGTCAAGCTTGTGGAAAATTATCTCGCCGATGCACATATTCTCCTTCAGAACAACGTCAAACGGGCCGGCGTTTCCGATTTCAAGCACAATTTTGCGCGGCTTGGGCACGCCATGCCCGCTGTGTATTATAGCCGCTGTCTGAATCACCGAAATTCCGATGCGTGCGAGCCCTGAGCGGCCGCCTATGATGCCCGTGACGCTTTTGGAAAGCGCGAATTTCTCTTTTGTCCTTGCCAGAACCAGCTTGCCTGGCTTCAAAATAAACAGAGGGGCTTTTATTTTATTGTACAATTCCTCATAATCCGCCCCTTTTTTCAGCGAGGGGTCGACAACCGCCTCCCGGGGGACGGCAAAAGCACTGTCAAGATGGAACTTGTAGCTGTCTGTCTGCAGGTTGCTGCTTTTGAAGGGAATTATCTTTATCTCCTTCTTTTTCACCGCCCTGACAATGTCGACATTCGAATACATGGTGCAATGAAAAGCAGGCATATTTAATAAGCATTGCAGTGCAGAAAATACCCATGGACCTGATATTGCTCCTCGGCCAGATAACCCTTGCGGTTCTGGTTTTGGTTCTGGCATTCACCGTAACAGCGGCTGCGCTGATATTATATTCAATAAAAACAGGACGTGCAATATTTCCCCGCTTCCAGAACGCGCTGATTTCAGCGCTGGGCGGACCCATAAAATCTATGTTTAACTTTTTCAGGCTTGATTCGGACAACATAACAAAAATTGAGATACAAGTCAAAAATAAGATATCTAAACAAGACTTTGCAAAAACAGAATACGGGGGCAGACTGCTTGCGCTTCCGCAGTGCCTGAGGCATAAAACAAAATGCCCGGCGACGCTGACAGAAGACGGCATCCAGTGTAAAGGCTGCGGGCAGTGCGTGGTAAAACAGCTGAAAGAAGAGGCAGAAAAATTAGGATATACGGTGATAGTCGCGCCCGGCGGAACGCTTGTCAAGAGACTGATAAAAAAGCACAGGCCGAAAGCTGTGCTTGGAGTGGGCTGCATTTTTGAACTGCAGGAAGGCCTGAGCGCCTGCGCGCAGTATGGAATACCAGCGCAGGGCGTGCAGCTGCTGAGAGACGGTTGCGTAAGCACCGAAGTCGATCTTTCGGAATTAAATGAAATTATGCACTTAAAATCATGATATGGAGGGGTAGTTTAGCCTTTTTTCAGACTCCCGCGAGGCTGAAAAACTAAAATGGTTATAACGCAAGACTCATAATCTTGAGGTCGAGGGTTCAAATCTGCAAAGAGTTTGGCTCTTTGAGCTTTTCTCCTGCAGGGGAAAATCCCTCTCCCTCCACTAAACTTTTTTACGGCTAAGAAAAAGTTTGATTTAAAATAACCTTTTAAATGCGTGAATCAAAATCATAAAGTACGCCATGGTAGCACAGCGGTAGTGCAGCCGCCTTGTAAGCACCTTTTTTCCAAGCAGCGCTACAGAAAAAAGCTGCACCAAAAAGGTGTTAAGAAAGCGGCAGGTCGCAGGTTCAAAGTCTTTTCGCTCCGGAAGGGGCGGAAGAGCGAAAATCCTGTCCATGGCTCTTAAACTTTTTGATAGCAAAAAGTTTAATCAAAAAACGTTGCCGCTAATAAACATCACAAGGGGGAAAATAAAATGATAAACGTATACAAGCTTGAGGGCGAAGGATTGAAGAATGCCAAGAAGGTTCTTGAAAATCCGGACGTGGCCCTGAACATGTGGGCGAGAAACGGCTACACAATGAGAGACGCGAAAACGCTCGGGCTTGACAAAAACTGCACATATCTGTATGTTAATGGCCTTGACGAATTTTTCAGCGGGCACGAAAAGGAGATAACAAGCCTCGCTGGAATCGAAAAAATAAAGTCAGGAAGCGATGAATACACCAAGGTCAAGGAAAAAATTGAGGAAGAGCAGAACGGAGCCGCATCCGGCGTCGGAGCAATATTCGGATAAACTTTTTCCTGTTAAGTCGCATTTGCCCGCTGCTAACTGTTAAATGCATCTGTAAAATCGGCTAGCATCATACTAGGCAAATCCTCCTAATAAAAAAGTTTAATCAAAAACCTTAAGGGGTCCGTCGGCTAGCTTGGTTTAGGCTTGCAGCTTCGGGACAGCCCTTTTTCCAAGAAAGCGCAGTAAAAAGCGCTGGCGGAAAACGGCTGCAGAACAGTTGTCGACCTGAGTTCAAATCTCAGCGGGCCCATTCTCCCTTTTCTTTGGAAAAGAAAAGGTAAGGTATCAAAAGAAACCTTGAAGTAGTTGATATCGCATTTTTAAACAATAAAAACAAAAGGTAATGCACAACCCTCTGTAGCATAGTAGCAAATGCGCCTGGCTGTAGTGATGTAACAGGCAGCAGAGAAATCTGCGGTCTGCAGTTACCGGGAGATCGTGGGTGCAATTCCCACCGGGGGGACTGAAATGCCCTTGTAGTCTAGTGGTCTAGGATACGAGCCTGTCGCGCTTGTGACCTGGGTTCAAATCCCAGCGAGGGCGTTGAGCGACCGAGTGCGGGAACAGCGTTCACCTAAGCGCGCCCGGCTACTCGGGCGCGAAACTTTATTTTATTCATAACAGCGCGCGCCCGCGCGCTATATAGAAATGTTTATAAAGGGTTCAATTAACAACATATATCGCGAGTTCTTAGTATTGGGGGCACCTTGGTGGATAAAAAACTGTTGCTAGGACACGAGCTAGTACCTACGCACGAAATTCTTTCAGAGGAAGACGCGAAGGCTGTGCTTGAAAAGTACAGCATAAAAACAGACCAGCTTCCGAAAATTCTTAGTTTAGACGCTGCCTGCAAAACAATAGACGCAAAGAAAGGCCAGATTCTGAGGATAACAAGGAAAAGCCAGACCGCAGGAAAATCGATTTACTACAGGCTTGTAGTTTGATGTGATGCTTATGTACCATTGGGAAGTTGTCAGCGCGCTGTTCAAGGAAAATCCTTTTGTCAAGCAGCATATTGATTCTTACAACGAATTCATAGACAAAAAAATAAAAAGGATTGTCGCGGAGCAGAACGGAACAAAATCAGAGGATAGATACACGATAAAATTCCACGACGTAAAACTCGGCGAGCCGTCAATAACAGACCCCGACGGAAGCGCCAAGAAAATCACACCTGCCGAAGCGAGGCTGAGGAGCAGGACATACGCCGCCCCTATTTTTTTCGACCTGAGCATTGAGGAGAACGGAACCGAGATGGACAGGGACACAATCCGCGGCGGAGACATCCCGGTCATGCTGAAATCAAAGCTGTGCTACCTGCACGAAAAAACCGCTGACGAGCTCATTGGAATGGGCGAAGACCCGAACGAGCACGGCGGATATTTTATTGTCAACGGAACCGAGCGCGTCCTCGTTTCAATGGAGGACCTGGCGCCGAACAGGCTGATTGTTTCAAAGGAAGTGAAGGGCGGAAAGCACCTCACAGTGGGGAGAATCTTCTCTTCAAAAGGCGGATTCAGGGCCAAGATTGTGCTCGACAGAAAATCAGACGGCACAATGTACCTGCAGTTCCCCGCATCCCCGAAAAATCTCAATCTTTTCATAGTCCTGAAGGCGCTCGGGCTTGACGGCGACAAAAAAGTGCTTGAATCATTTTCAGACAAGCCGGAAGTTATAAATGACGTTCTGCTCAACCTTGAGCAGATTGAAACAGTGACCACCGAAGACGCCCTTGACTACATCGGAAAAAGAGTGGCGGCAGGCCAGCCGACGCAGTACAGAAAGCAGAGGGCCGAATACGTTCTTGACAATTACCTTCTTCCGCACATCGGAGTGAATGACAAAACAAGAGACAACAAGGCTCATTTCCTTTCAAGAATGGCGGAAAGATGCATCAGCGTCGCGTACGGAAAGAGGACAGAGGACGACAAAGACCACTACTCAAACAAAAGATTGAAAATCTCCGGAACGCTTATGGACGACCTGTTCAGGCAGGCGCTAGGATATTTCATAAAAGATTTGAAATACCAGATAGAGCGCGCGTACACAAGGGGGAGAAAAATCCAGATAAAAACCCTGACAAGGCCCGACGCGATGACGGACAGGATAAAATACGGAATGGCAACGGGAACCTGGCCTGGCAACAGGCAGGGCGTTTCGCAGCTGCTTGACAGGCTGAGCTACATGTCAACAATGTCGCACCTGAGAAGGGTTGTCTCACCGCTGTCGAAAACTCAGCAGCACTTCGAGGCAAGGGACCTTCACCCGACGCACTGGGGGAAAATATGCCCCAATGAAACGCCGGAAGGGCAGAACGTCGGTCTGATAAAAAACATGGCGATAGGATGCTTTGTCTCCGCAAAACTGCACGAAGGGCTTGAAAAAGACCTTGAAGAGATGGGCGTAAAACTGCTTACAAAACTGTGATGAAAATGAAGGAAGCCGGAATATACCTGAACGGAAGCCTGGTAGGTTTTCACGAGAAGCCGAAAGCTCTTGTTGAAAAAATAAAGGCGAAGAGAAGGAAGGGCGATATGCCGAGAGACGTCACTGTCGCTTATTATGAGGATTTGAACGAAGTTTATGTCAACGCAGACGAAGGCAGGGCGATAAGGCCTGTTATAATTGTTGAAAACGGAAAAAGCAGGCTCACCAGCGACCATGTGAAGCTCCTGAAAGAGGGGAAGATGACATTCTCAGACCTCGTGAACGAGGGCATAGTCGAATACGTCGACGCGGAGGAAGAGGAGAACGCGTACATCGCTGTCGACGAAAAGAACCTGACAAATGAGCACACCCATCTTGAAATTCATCCGTCGCTCATGCTCGGAATAGTCTGCTCAGTGTGCCCGTATCCGGAGTACAACACTTCGCCGAGAGTGACGATGAGCGCGGCTTTCATAAAGCAGGCGCTGGGCCTGTATTCCACGAACTTCAATTTCAGAACAGACACGCAGAGCCACATTCTTTACTACCCCCAGATTCCCATTTCAAAGACGAAATACAACGACCTGATCGGCCTTGAAAACAGGGCAGCCGGCCAGAACTTCGTTATCGCCGTGGTTCCTTACTACGGATACAACATTAATGACGCCATTGTGATCAACAGGGCGAGCATTGAAAGGGGGCTCGGCAGGTCTGTGTATTACAGGACTTATGACTCGGATGAAATGAGATACCCTGGCGGCCAGAAAGACAGATTCCAGCAGGTGAACGCCGAAATATCGGGATACAGAGGGGATGACGCTTACAAATACCTTGACGCTGACGGAATTGTCGAGCCTGAATTTGACGTGAAAGAGGGCGACGTTCTTGTCGGAAAAACCTCGCCTCCGAGATTCCTCGAAGAAATGGGCGAGCTCGGAATGATTGAGGAGAAAAGAAGGGAGAATTCGCTGTCAGTGAAAAACGGCGAAAAAGGAAAAGTTGACTGGGTCATGGTCACAGAAGGCAGGGAAGGGAACAGGCTTGTCAAAATCAAGACAAGGTCAATTATGACCCCTGAAATCGGCGATAAATTCGCGGCAAGGCACGGGCAGAAGGGGGTTATCGGGCTTGTTGTTGACAACGGCGACATGCCTTTCACAGAAGGGGGAATAATCCCCGACATGTGCATGAACCCGCACGCGATTCCGGGAAGGCTTACGGCGGGATATATACTTGAATGCATAGGCGCAAAAGCGGGCGCTCTTAACGGAAGTTTCTCGGATTCGACAGCGTTCGACGGCCAGAAGCCTGACGAGATAAGAAAGCTTCTCGAGTCATACGGGTTCAAGTCAACGGGAAAAGAGGCGATGTATGACGGAAAGACAGGCAGAAAGATTGAAGCCGAAATTTTCACCGGAATAATTTACTACCAGAAGCTGAGGCATCTTGTCGTAAACAAGATACACGCGCGCGCAAGGGGCCCTGTGCAGATATTAACAAGGCAGCCCACTGAGGGAAGGGCGAGAGAGGGCGGCCTGAGATTCGGAGAGATGGAGCGCGACTGCCTGATAGGCCACGGAACGTCAATGCTCCTGCTTGAAAGGCTGCTTGAAGAGTCTGACAAAGTG
>JAZDJV010000101.1:0-5452 GCA_043803585.1 Microcaldota archaeon
AAACGATCGTTTACTATAAAAAACTATCGTTTACTTCAGATATCATAAATCAAATTTATCCCTATTCTTGCGCACGTACTGCAAACCATGGCCTATCTGGCTGTCTTCAAATTTGTTTAAAAAATCATCAATGGACAGCCAGACAAAATCATCAAGCTCACCTGTATGCTGAATTGCAACATTTCCCTTGTTAATATCACAAAGACAGAAATAAAGAATTTTATCTTCTTTATCATCTTTGTAATGGTGCTCATGAACAACCTTATCAAGAGAGACTCTTAGTGCAAGCTCGTGCCACGCGCACCTCTTAACCGCTTCTTCAATTTTCTCATCAGCAATAAGAGTTTCAGATGGCAAGGACCACCTATTGGGTATTGATGTTCTATGTGGTGCCCTGTGTACAAAAAGTATTTTTCCGTCTTTTTTGATAAACAATAATGCCGCTCTTCTCATCAAACAACACCTATCCAGTGGCCGATAACTTCAAGGCCGATTGCTCCAGCATAAGCAATTACAGTATATTTAATTATTTTCCCCGCAACAGTCGGAATGAAGAACTTGCGGAACGGATATTTTATCACTCCGCAGAATATGCCCACGATGTCAAAAGGCAGAGGCGTGAGCGCGAAAAAGAAAATCACAAGCTGGCCGTGATATCTTTCAAACAGACACTTGACATGGCCGAGCTCGTGGTCATATTTTTTGGTGAACTTGTGGCCTGCCATGCCGAGGTAGTAGCCGATAAGCTCGCCGACTGCCGCGCCCAGCCCCGCTGAAATGCCGAGCAGAATCGGATTGAACTTTGCGCCCATCAAAAAAACGACTATGAATGACGGCGTGGGCAGGAACAGGCTACCCGAGCTCATAAAGCCCATAAGGAAGGCTCCCAAAATCCAGTACTGCTCGACAAGCTTCATCATGCTGTCGACGTCAAATTTTATGCCTGCGAAAAGTATAGCTAGGAAGCCGATTAGTATTGAAAACCAGACATACCACTGCTTGGTCATGAAGAACCTGAATCCTTTTGTATCCATCGAAAAACTTACACTAAACAAGTTATTTAAACGTTTGTAGTTTTCCGCCGGCGCTTTTTGCCCGATTCCTCTTGAAAAAGGGCTGAACAAGTTATTTAAACCTCTCATACTTTCAATAGAGCCATGGAGCAGCTTCAGCTTGGCAAGATATTCGGCTCTTTTGAGGCGGGCAGAATAGGCAGATGCGCGGAGAGTATAAAAAAGAAGATCCGCGGAATGACTATCGAATATTACAACGCAAAGCTCCCGATTTCGCGCACTTTCGGAAAGCCCAAATATCCGAAGAAATGCGCGCCCGCAAAGGCGAATTGCATTGTACTGAAGCGCAAAGGAAAGACAGTTATTGAGTTTTACGGCACAGGAGCGAGAGCTTCTGGGAAGCTGGATGACAAAAAATTCACAAAATTAGAGTACAAACTGCTTCTTGGGATTATGGGCAAATACGAGGTCTACACTTTTGAGTCGCTGAAAGCCCTGAATCCCGACATAAAATACGCAATGCTGGCCCTCTCGTTCTTCATGCTTTGGCTGGCGGCAGACATATTCCTGTTTGTGCAAGATGTGCCCGGCAAAATGGCCGGTCTGCTGACTGCGCTGTTTGCATCAATGCTGATGATGCTTTACATGAGATAAAAAGCGTGTTTTTAAACAACCAGCGACAAAAAAATAATCACGTTCATTCTGAGGGGATTGAAATAAGGTACTTAATAACTGGAGCTCTGCCAACGGTTAATGCAGACATACATTTTGGGGGAGTTGTAGGCTGTCTGCTACGGCCAGACATATACAAACGCTTCCTCAAACTTAAGGGCGAAGATGTAATTTCTATATGCGGTTCTGATGAATACGGCACCCCTATCTTAGTGGCGGCTGAAAATGAAGGCCTCAAGCCCCCGCAACTATGCGACAAATACCACAAGATACACAAAGAAGCGATTGAAGCCCTGAACATCAGATTTGATAACTTCGGCAGAACTACTTCTCTTGAGCACACCAAAGTTGTGCAGGATTTTTATTATCAACTGAAGCAAAACAATTACATTTACAGAAAAGAAATTGAGCAGCTTTACTGCGAAAAATGCGCCAGGTCGCTTGCAGACAGGTACGTGAAAGGAACGTGCCCGCACTGTGGAAACGCAGACGCTCTCGGAGACCAGTGCGAGAAATGTGGAAAGGCTCTTGAGCCCACTGAACTAATTGAGCCGAAGTGCGCAGTCTGCGGCTCTAAACCTGTAAAAAAGAACGTAGAGCACGTATTTTTTGAGCTTTCAAAACTTAGGGAACCGCTGCTTGAATGGGTTGAGCAGCAGACACACTGGCCGACGAATGCCAGAAACTTCGCCCTGAACTGGCTCAGGGGCGAGCTGCGCGACAAGGACATTTCGCGCGACATACAGTGGGGTGTGCCTATTCCAGACGCGCCTGGCCAGGTTTTTTACGTATGGTTTGACGCTCCGATAGGATACATCACGTTCACAAAACAAATCGGCAAGGAAAACTGGTGGAGAGACAAGAACACTCGGATAGTCCACTTCCTCGGCAAGGACAACATTCCGTTCCACACAATATTTTTCCCGGGAATGCTTAAAGCAGCTGGCGGATTCACCCCTCCTTACCAAGTTTCAGCCAGCGAATGGCTGAATTATGAGGGCGGAAAATTCTCAAAATCAGCAGGCAGAGGCATATTTGTGACAGACGCGCAGTCATTGGGCTACCCTGCTGACTATTGGAGATACTACCTGACTTCAGTGCTTCCTGAGAAGCAGGACAGCGACTTCGGCTGGGACGACTTCCAGTCAAAAGTGAACAACGACCTGAACGACCAGATCGGAAACTTCGTGCACCGCACGCTGACGTTCACAAAAAATTTCTTCGGTTCAAAAGTGCCTGAGCTTAACCAGGAAGACCTGCTTGCGCAGGACAGGACAGCGCTCGCAAAAATTGACGAACTTGTTGACAGATGCGGGGAAGAGCTGGCTGAAATCGAGCTTAAGAAATCGCTTTCAACCGCGGTTGAAATTGCGCGGCTGGGTAATCAGTATCTGACAAAAGAGGAGCCGTGGAAAAACCAGAACAGAAAGCCTGCGGTGATTTACGTTTGCTTGAATGTGGTTAAAGCGCTCTCAGTGGCGCTTGAGCCGTTCATACCAGAGAGCGCCTCAAAAATCCGCGTTTTCCTCGGCACAGACATCACAAACTGGGATGACGCAAAACAGAGGCTCATAAACGGGGCCAGCATCAATGACTTCAGCCCGCTGTTCAAAAAAATCGAGGCAAAGGAGATTAACGAGCTGAAAAAGAAATTCGGCAGCAAAGAGGAACTGGGAGCTGCCGCGTCGAAGAAGGGCGCGCAGAAACATGATAAAAAAGGGAGCGTTCAGATGAAAAAACAAACCACTGCTGTTCAAATTTCACAGCCTGCGCTGGGCGCAGCGAAAAACGGAGGAAAACCTATGATAAAATACGATGATTTTGAGAAGCTTGAGCTGAAAATTGGCACAATTAAATCAGCCGAAAAAGTGGAGGGCGCTGACAAACTCGTGAAACTTGCAGTTGACACAGGCGAACCTGAGCTGAGAACGCTCGTGGCGGGTATAGCCAAGCACTACGGGACAGAAGAGCTTATAAACAAAAAAATCGTGGTTTTAGTCAATCTGGAGCCGAGAAAGCTTAAGGGAATCGAGTCGCAGGGCATGCTGCTCGCGGCCGAGGGCGGGGACGGAAATGTCGCCCTGCTCACAGTTGACAAAGACGAAGTAGGCTCCGGAGCAAATGTCGATTAAATGCTGGCGGAATGATCCAAATGCCTAGAAAACACTGGGGCGCGGCCTCGACTGACGACGAAGTTCAGGGGGAGCTTGAGAAAATGGAGGCGAGAGCGCTCAAAAAACAGCCGAAAACGCTCAAGGTTGACCTGTCAAAAATCATCCCCAGAAAAGACCACTCAAGAGACCCGTACAGCGACGCGGCGCTTGAAGAAGTGATGTACAAAAGCATAGAGCTTGAGAAAGACCTGAAAGAGGCGCGCACCCTGCTGTTCGCAATTCTGATTATGCTGATGGCGTTCATGGGCGTGGCAGTGGGCGTGCTTATCCGCTATCTCTTGCCGTGATTTTTGCGGAAGAATTAAAAATAGAATTATAAAAAACAGCTGATTATTTCGGACCAGCTTCGTCCATGACTACTTTTCTGGCTTTTGCAAGGTCCATCGAAAGATTTATCTCGAGCTCGTTCTCCTCGTTGAGGTGTATTGAGTCAACAAGCTCTGTCCGCGTAAGGTTGATTGTTTTTTCCTCCGGCGCGTGCTCGGGCTTCATTTCTTTCACTATCTTTCTGACAAGCGAAGCTGCGCATTCGTCGCACAGAATGAAGTCCCTCATAATCTGATTCTCGACAGAATGCTCCTTGACGTGCCATTTGTTCTTGGGCTTCTTGTTTTCCTTACAGACACCGCACAGTACCATCTAACAGACCTCAAATATAATAAGGGAGCGTTGATATTTAAACATGCGCCCCGCAGATTTTCCGCGATTAATCAGAATCCAGCGCGCCGAGCAGTTCCTGCTCGCTTTCAAAAATTTCTTTTGCATGATACTTGATCCACGGGCTCTCTTTTATCCTGTCATGCGCGCCGCTCATTAACAAATAAACGGGAACACCATTTTCATAAGCAAAAACGATTTCCATCATCGTGCCTGGGGTAGGCTCTTTCACGACAGAAACAAAAGCATCTGAATTTTTTATCTGCTCTTTCTCAACTTCCACGACCTGCTTTATCCTTTTCTGGTCCTCGCTGCCGTACCCTCTGCCGAGCTCATCCATGGCCCACCAAACGGAGTGGCCCTTGAGCAGGAGCTTCTGCTTCAAATTTCTGAGCAGTTCAGCTTCCTGATCTGCTCTAAACGTACCGGCAAGAAAAATCTTCAAACAAAACACCAATTACCTTTTCTTCGGCATGCCGACGCGCGGCCTCTGGTCCTTCACAGACCTGTGCCTTGCGCATGACGGGCAGCAGTGCGCAGTGTACGGGTTGCCCCTGTGGCTTATCCCCGCGCGCTCGTCAAAGTAGCTGAAGCTGTACCTTGTTATTCTGCTTGCCTTGTCAACCGGCACAGTTCTTCCGCAAAAACAGCATCTTATTGACCTTGCTCGTCCTCTCATTTAAACTCACTCCTTGTACGATGAATATTACGGGCGCTTAATATTTAAACAAATTGGTTAGCCCGCCTTTCTTCAGCGGCGCAGCCTGCACCTTGAGTTTTGCCTGCACTGCGCGGGCGAATTCCTTTTCATAGCCGTGCACAGTGTACACTTTTTTCGCCCCTGACTGCTCAACATAATTCATCAAACCGGCGTAGTCGCTGTGATCTGAAAATGTGAAAACCTTCTCGACGCCTTTTCCCATAAAAGAATACATC
>JAZDJV010000102.1:0-5957 GCA_043803585.1 Microcaldota archaeon
ATACTCCTTCGTCTAGTCATGCTAATTTATTGTCAGCATAAGAATAAAAACCTCTCTGAAACAGGTTTATAAACTTCAAAAAACAGCGTATTAACGCAGGCACGGCGCCGGCGGCCGCGCATTCCTTCGGGAGTGTGAGGAAATTCTGGCCACCCGGCATGTTATCATGCCGCTAAAAAGTTCGCGTGAGCGGACGGACAAGAGCAGAAACGATACCACGCTCTGTTGATTAAAATCAACCTGTGACCTTTTGCGAGGGGCAGTTTGTGGATGAAACGGCTTGTCTGGGTGCAAGCCCGGTACGGGCGCTTAGTAGAATGCCGCCTGAAAACAGAAGCCAGATTATGACGCGGTGCCTGCGCACTTTTTTGTCAAGTGCGCTATATCAAAAACCTGCACTAAAAACGAACAACACACCTTTTTTCTATTAAGTCGCAATTTTTTGCTGTGGGGCTGTTAAATGCTTCTATTAAATCTGTCAGCATATTTGAAAAAAATTGCTCCATGAAAAAAGCTGTACCAAAAACGAACACCTCTTTTTTTCAAGATTACTTTGTAAAAAAAGCTATGCCAAAAAACATAATTTTGTTCTAAATAATTTTTGATGCGAAAAAAATCAGAGAAACAGCGCCTTTCAGCGCTGTTTCGGGTTTTATTGGTTTAAACTATCTGTTCAGGCTCTCCCATTATACAGTGCACGTAGTTGTCTGTGGAATCCTCAGATTCGCCTGTTGGGTCTACGCAGTGTGTGTAACAGCTTTCGCAAGACGCATATTCGTCAAGCGCTGTTGCTGTTTTGCAGTCATTTGCCGCTACGATGCATTCAGCCAGATCATATTCGCCTGGCACGTAGTCGTCCACGCCGTCATCTGCGCCGTCATCAATTCCCATGCCGTCGTCGTCTGTGCCGTCATCTGTGCCGCCGTCTGTGCCGTCACCTGAGTCCCCTGTTGGAAGCTCAAATGTGCCTGCCGGGACTGTCGGGTTTTCCTCAAACTCCGTAGCCTCAACTGTGACGTCCATTGTGATTGTCTGGTTCTCCTGGGTCATCTCCATTTCAATCTTGCTGTACAGATTCTGGCCTGTCACTTTGTCCATGCACTGCGACACCTTGTAAAGGTCTATCATGTCCGCAGCCTCTTCGAAGTCAGAAGAATCTGCTCCGCCTCCGAGAAGCGAACCAAAGACAGAGCCCATTTTTGAGATGTCAAAGTCCATTGCAACAAAATCGCACTGCCTGCCTGCGTATGTTTCTGTGCCGCTGTCAGTGAATGTTATTGCTCCGCTGTCAATCAGCTGGTTGTAGACTAGCTTTGATTCTGCTGCGTCAGATCCCAGGCCGCTTGTCGGGCTGATAAGTTCTGTCGAGCTGGTTCCTGCCGTGCACGCCCATTCTCCGGCTGCATCAGTACATGTGCTGGTTTCGCCGTCTATAATGTATGTTTTCATGCGCTGAGTCTGTGTCTGGCCTGCCAGAGAAACCGTCATAGTCGTGTCTGTCATCGAGTCTTCGCCCTGCTTGTACATGGAGAAAGTTCCCGATGATTCCATTGTGCCGTATGAGCCGAGGCCCATTACGAAGCTTATTGTGCCTTCTTCGTGGTAGTTCTGGTGCTCAATTGCCCTGTCAAACGCTGAAAGCACATTTTCCTGCGCGCTTTGATTGCCGCCGTTTCCTGAACCAGGCATTTCACAGCCCATTGTCAGGGACAATACTGCGACCATCGCAAGCGCCAAAAATGCGTATTTTCTCATTGTTACACCTCTTTTTTATTATTATTTATGGCTAAAGGTAGCATATCATCAAATTTAAATACCTATGTTCCGCAACAAAACAGAGAGGAGGGTGAATCAATGGCTGAATGCCCGTCGTGCGGAGCTGAAACTGACATAGAAAACATCGCACTTGGAAAAACAATAAAATGCCCGGGGTGCGGAGTGAAGCTCGAAGTTGTCAAGGAAGGCAAAAAGAAGGAGCTTTACGAGACTGAGATTGAATACGAGGAATAATGCGCCTGTTAAATCTCTTTTTTAAACATTGTTTTTAATTTGGTTTTATTCTTGATTTTTCATTTTATCTTTGTTAAAAATCACCAATTCAATGCCAGCAACCTTCGCCAGCTCGTCTGTATAAACGTCCTCATAATTGTTCAGGCAGACTACCCGTTTAATTCCGGCGTTTATAATCGCTTTCATGCACTGGGAGCAGGGTTTGTAAAGACCATAAAGGGTGGCACCGTCAGTGCTTACCCCGTGCATTGCCGCCTGGATTATTGCGTTTAACTCGGAGTGAATTGTTCTCAAACATCTTTTCTTTTGCACGCCGTCGCCGTAAGTTGTCTCCATCATCAAGCAGCCGACATCGTGGCAGTGCGGAAGCCCTCTTGGCGCACCGTTGTACCCCGTGGAGATTATCTTTTTGTTTTTCACGATAACTGCGCCTATCTTCCCGCTTTCGCACGTCGCTCTTCTTGCAATTTCTTTTGCGATGTTCAGAAAATATTCGTCCCAACTTATTCTAGGATCATCCATAAAAACAACTCCTCACCAACTGCTAATTATCATGAATGCGGGGGTTTAAATTATTACTCTTCACCTGTGATGTCAGTGGAGACCTGTTTATCGCAAAAGCAATGTATTTATTGGTTGCTGTGCATAATCTTAATTGGACTGAGAAGTTATGGAAGAAGAGTCAAAACCACACTGGAACATTGCCGTGAAAAATCCTGAAATGGTATCAATAATAAAAGATAAAAAAGGCAGGCTTATCTTATGGGAAAGGAAAATAATGCAAAGAAATACTGTTACTACTGTTGAAACAATAGGCACTCTCGTAAAAGAAGGCAGCGGCGGAATAATAATAAGGGTTAAACCGATTGCAAGCTCAAGAATGCATATTTATGGCAGCGGAAAAAGCGCTGAAGTCAGACACTTTTATGTAAGTAGGGGGTACAGACGGTCGGGGAACGGCGATAACCTCGCTATTTTCACCCTGAGAAAAGATCTGGTGGGTGGACGAACGGTTAAAATGGCGGATATAACAGCGCACTCAGGGAAGGGCGCTGAGAAATTTCTGACAACCGCCGGATTCGTAAGGATGCCTGACGGCAGGTTCACGGCAAAGGCCGAAAAAATAAAAATAAGAAGAGGTAGAACCAGAAACAGATAATGGAATTGCCAACTGAAAAAAGTTAAAAATGGTGGTGTAATTGAAGCTAAAGCGTCATCTTAGAAGCATCATATTCGGGCTGCTGTTCGGCGGGGTATTCGCGATTCTGACAAACGCCCAGAACATCGGGGCTGTGGTGAGCTTCGCCTTCATCGGCGTGCTCATTCCTAACCTTGACATTAATTTCATAACTCAGTTCAAAAAAGAGTACTGGTACGTCAATTTGTTCATGATTCCTTTTCTCATAATGCTTATAGTGCCCGGCAACCTGTTCAGGGGCGCGTTTTTCGCGGGCTATTACGGCCACGTCGTGAATGACCTTGACAAAAAGAACAACCTCGCGTTTGCTAGACAGCGCGCAGTGGTCGGACTGATGTGGTTCGTCGCCCTGCTTGCGATAATGGTCATATTCAACTACGACATCTGGCACACGCTTAGGCTGTTCGGAATTTGACTCTGGTGGGGGCTTTTGTTTTTTGAAGAAAGATGCTACGAAGTTGAAATGATTATTTTCCTCTATGCCCCTTTCTTTGATTCTAGGCTTTTTTATCAGTCTTTTTCCACTTCGCTTTAAGATTTCTTACTGCTTCTTTGATTAAAGTTGATTTTTTAGCGGGTGAAAGGCTCTGCCAGTACTTTCCCGCCTCATTTTTCTCCTTTCTTTTTTTAGTCTTCATTTTTAGCCCTCCCTTCTTCCCCCCCTATTCTATTATTTAAGCAGTTCTGTTTCTTCCGCCTTTTCCATAATCAAATCGACAATTTTCTTGTCGACTTTTTCAAGCAGGAACTGCTCTATTTCCTTTCTGGTTTTCCTGTCTTCAATCATCTTTTTCACGACAACAATTCCGTTCTGAATGGCGTTGTTCTTCGCTATCGCGCCTATCTCTTGTTCTTCCCTTTGCTTCGCCTGTTTCCATATTTCTCCCAGAAGAGCTTGCTTGTCTTCGTCAGTCAACTCTGCATCTTTTTCGATTTTTACCATATCTTCAGACAATTTAAGCTCCCTTATGTCGTATTCCGAGGTTCTTCTGCTCACTTCTGCGGAAACCTGGTTCTGCGACAGAAGCACGCCGAGCCTGTCCCTGTATATCGCTCTGTCAGTTATCATCTTTCTCTTGAGAGGAATCAGCTCTTTTTCAACGCCCAATTCGACATATCTTTCAACCGCATCTTTTGCCCCCTTTGCTACTCTTTTTTCCTCGGAAGTTTTCTCCATCTTCTTCTTCGCCACGACAGCTACTGCGACCGTAGCGAACACAATCACAGCCAGCACGGCGATTGTCTGGCCGAATTTTTCAAAGAAGCCCAGAACAGGAACGTATGAAATTTCCTCGGAATAAACGCCGAGGGCATTTCCCTTCAAATCATAGCCGGTTATGTTAATGCCGTACACTGCCCCTGATTTTCCGAGGTCAACTTCAGCCATCCACAGCCCGTTTGAATACGCAAGAGGATAAGTTTCATTGTCAATAAGCGCCGTGAAATTTCCGCTGTTGACAAACGTGCCGTTAGTATAAGTTATGACAACAGAGAGGATATTGCCCGTGATTTCGCCGTTCTTCACCTCTGCTGAAATCGGATTTGAAACAACGATTTTTTCCGGCCCGTTTATGCTTGCGGTTTCAGTTCCTGTGTTGTTGGCGCTGTCAATGACAGAAACAGTGGCTTCAAGGGACGACGCGCCGGAGGCCACGGTATAATCAGGATTTGCTATGTACCCGCTACCCGATTGTTCAAATTCCAGCGTTTTCGTCACAGTGTTCCCCGCGATGTCTGAGATGACAAGCGTGCCTGTTATTGTTTCTAACAACACTCCATCTGCAAGCTCAGGCGTTGCCCTCACAGTTATGACGCTTCCTGCTGGCGCCACAGCTGTTTCTTCACCGTCTGAAAGTATCTGCACTTCCAGAGGGATGGTGATTGCTCCAAATGAAAGCGAAACTGTCTGCGAAGCTGTTTTTGTCTGGCCGCTTACGACTGCGGTGGCTGTTATCGCAAGCGAGACAGAAGCCGCAGTTTCAGCGCTTGTCTGCATCACAGCAGAATACGTGCCATCCCCGTTGTCTGTCCAGCTTAAGCTTGGGGTTGAAGTTACTGACGCGCCCGCTACAGCTGCGCCATTGTCATCTTCAAGCGAAATCACAAAATTAACAGTATCTCCCCTGTCATAGCTGAAAACAGTGGGCGCAGTCACAGCCATTATCAGGCCAGCCTGCTTAGCCACGTTCACAGTCACCTGGCCTGTGGCGCTTTCGCCCTGTTTTAAAGCAGTAACAGAAATTGTCACTGAACCGTAAGTTGAAACAGTGCATGTGCCTGTATATGTTCCGTTTGTTTTGTCAGAAAAAGTAACTGCAGAGCTGCATCCTGATGCGCTCACAGCGGCTCCCGGCACAAGAAGATTGCTGTTGTCTTTTACGTTGATGGTTATCGGTATTGAATCGCCCTGCGTATACGCTGTTCCCGCAGCCGGATTCACAATTGAAACAGTTTTCGGGGCTGAAACAGTAGTGAATGAAAACGAGTCGCTCACAGAGTTCCCGGCCAGGTCTTTGCCTGACACAGAAACAGCATAAGCTGTCCCAGAAAGAGCTCCTGAATAAGCGTAAGTGATTGTCTTGTCGCTGTTTGACCATGTTGCCGTGCCGAGCGTCAGCCCAGAAGCAGTCACCGATGTCTGCGTTTTGTTCATTGTTTCGCTGAATGTTATGACGATGCTACCGCTTGTCGCTTTCTCGGCCCCTATCGGCGATTTAGCAGTCACGGTTGGAGCGGTTGTGTCGACGGT
>JAZDJV010000103.1:0-7337 GCA_043803585.1 Microcaldota archaeon
GTTCGTAAAATTCATAGATAAACTTTCTTTCGGCGGCGGGGCTACTCAGGAAGACGAATATCGACACAGTAAGTGTCGTACACATTACGATACTTTAGGAGTTGCACAGGATGCTCCCTTTGAAGTAATTAAGGCAGCTTATAAGGCTATGTCTATAAAATATCATCCTGACACCAACTCAGAAGATCCGAAAGCGTCGGAAAGGATGAAGCAGATCAATGCTGCTTATGAAATTTTATCAGATCCAGTAAAAAGGGCAAAATACGACACAGAAGTTAAATCACAAAATTTTAAGGAAGAGAAATACGAAGCCAAAAGCGAATCTAGAGGCAAGCGGAAAAACGAATATCGACCCAGTAAACTGGGGGTCTCCGGGACTCAACTCAAGTTATGGTGTCTTGGCGTTGTGGCAACAGTTATCGTTATTCTCTTGTTCGGGCATACAGGCGGTCAAGAACAGCAAAACAATGCCTCACAACCACAGCCAGAGGCTGCGAAACATAATAAGAGTGATGAACAAAAGGCGCAAGAAGCAGCGCAAACACAACAGCTAGAACGGGAGCAACTGCAAGCACGACGGCAAGGGGAAATAAAGTGCGCATGTTTTACAAATAGTGATGGAACATGCGAGGCGTGTCCTGAGCAAAAAGCGCAGGAGATGAGCGCAATCATTGATCGGAGCGATGTTGCTGAAAATAAAATACAGGAAGTGATTGTGAAGAAGCAGAATTGTCAGCCATATACGACAGCAGATGGAACACAATCAGGCACAGCATGTAAACAAAAAGACGGCACTTGGAAGATAAAGACTATAGATTCAATTTCTCAACTACGATGAGTGCCACAGATACTTATTTTGGATGGGCTGTTTGCGCGACAGGAAAGAAAATGGAAGAGAATAAACAAGACTCAGATGAAGTAGAGTGCGAATACTGCGCCGAAAAAATCAAGGCTAAGGCAAAAAAATGTAAGCATTGCGGAGAAATGGTTGATTCAAGGACTGGGGAATCTACTTCGTCAGGAGGAGCATCAAACTCAAAGAGTCAAGATGGAAAAATAGAAAGCGATAAGCAAAAATTTGATTTTGATAAAATAAAAAAGGTTGCAGGGATTTTACTACTATGCGCGATTGTCGGCATAGCGATAGAAAAAAGCATCGGTGGTGCTTTTTCAGGCGGTGGCAGTAGCAAGGATGCTCAGGATGCTGGTGCGAATGAACAGAAAGTTACCGACTGTATTTACAGTGTGCGGAGGGCGTGGGTGGTTTCGCACTGGGGTGGCGATGATATGATCAGTAGTTTTGATGCCCGCATTACCTCTGACGGCAGTGTCAGTTATATTGGAACCGCTGAGGAGCGGTTCTCTTTTGAAAAGTGCATGGATGAAAATGGAGATGCGCTCAACTAACTCACACCCTGACAGGGCATCGGCGTTTTACAGGAGAAATCAATCTTTTCTGACAGAGTACCAGTCTCGGCAAAAATAATATTCTGTTTGAAGGTGTCACTGTATTTCATTTTAAAATAATCACGGTGTACTCTTTGTCTATGGCATCTGTCAGGGCTTTCATGGCAAGCGCATGGTCTGTCAGGTGATTGAACTGTAGTATCTCGACGGATTTAGATTGATTGACTGCTTTTATTGCGTCTGATTTAGAGGGCTTGCTCATGGCTGTTTTTCTTTCTGATATTCATGGTCGGCTGGACAAGAAAGTATATATGAAGCGAGCTGTATGGCGGCTTCTTCAATAAATGAAGTCATGGTGCTGAAACGTGATTTTTGGATTGCTTGCTGAATAAAGGCGATGGCGTCAGGCGAAAATCTATATGTGCGCGATACTCTTTTGACTTTTATGACAGGTTTTGCTGGTTTCGGTTCAAATTTTGGCATATTGTTCTTTCTCTGCTGCTGGTGTACAGAATGTATTTATATGTCTGGCGATTCGTGGCAGGCAGAATTTTTGAAACAATGTGGAAGGAAATGGTGATAATGGCAAAGACATATACACTAAAGGCAGACAAGAAACTTCTATCTACAATGACGAAAGAAGACGCGAAACATCTTGAATCGGCTTTAGAAAAAATGGCGAAAGTTGAGGTCGGAGGATCTACGACTCTCTCTCCTGCTGAAGATGCGGCATTGTTGAAATCAGGAATGTTTAGCGAAAAGACGACTGTGCGTAAAAAGGCAGCAAAAAAGTAACTGGCACATTCAAAATATTTTTTAGGATGATGTGGAAGTGGCAGAAGATTATTTCTTCTGCGGCTTCTGCGGCAAACGTAAGCAGGGATTTTCTCTCGGTTCATATTTGCTCTCAAGAATAAAATCGTCGGGGCTGGCGACGAAGTTTTTCGCGCTGTAAAGCGAAATCTTTTGAATATCTTCAATAGGGCTTATATAAAGCTTGTGATTGTCTATGGTTAAAAGTGAACCGGCACGGGCAATCTCTTCTTTCATGCGCGGGGTTCGGTCTTCGTCAGGGACATCACGGAATATATGGAGGCGCGTGATTTCATTTCTATATGTCATTTGATTTCTGAAGCTTTTAGGGCACTTCAGGGTATTGGCATCAAGCAAAAAGGGCTTCAATGAAATATTATCACGGACGGCATCATCAAGTTTCTTGACAGGCTCTTTTGTGATGGTCTCGACGCAATTTTTATAGAATTTCTTGAGGGTGCTGTTGTGAATGAAAATGAATCCGTGAAAATGGTCGGGCGTATGAGCTTTGGACTTTTCAGGAAATAATAATAAAATTGGGCGATTTTCAAATTGCTTTCTGTCAGATAGTAAGGCGGCATCAAGCTTTAGTCTGAGGAGGTGGAAGTATTCTCTGTAGACATCGGAGGCATTGGATATTTTTTTTCTGGGAATCTTGAAGGTAAAGGTGGCGAACAAGATGGCATGGGTAGATGATTTTTCTTCAAGAAATTCTGGGAGGGCATGGAGAAACTGAATTTTATCAAGGCGGGTCATGTGGTCGTTTTTATCTTGGGGCATTTTCATTATAGTAACTTTCAGGGGTTATATTTCTTGTCTGGCGACAAGCTGCTTCGCAGGTCTCTGTTTCAAAATTTTACGACTCGATTTTATCTGACGGTTTCAAAATTTAGGCAACACTGAAGATATTGCTGATTTTCAAAAAATCAGCAATCGGGCGCTTCACAACAGAAGTTACGCTTAAGCGAGTGTCATCTGGCTCGACGGAGAGCTTGCATAATCAAAAAATTCAGGGGACGCTGAAAATACATGGCGTCTTTACATATTTATATAAAATAAAATTTGGCGCAGTCTGTCAGTAGAATTCATCTTCGCTGCTCTAATAGTAATGAAAACAGGGGTTACGGGGTGCCAACTGCATATCCCAGTACGCCTTATCTGACGGGTCAGTTTAGCATAATCAGGCAGAAAAGTCCAGAAAAAAGCTGTATGAAAATGTCTTATTTTTCTATATTGAATCAATAGGTTAGGTAATTTTCTAGGATATAAAAATCGGCGTTAAATTGGGGCTGAAAATGGACTGTTTTTTCACTCTGACAGGATGTTTCATATGAAATTTTAGTGGAATATCAATGACTTAGTATAAAATCTCTCTTTTATAACGAGTAGTTCTTAACCGGTTGTAATTAAACGATATTTTATTGGACATAACGCTTGACGCTCTATAGGTTTGTGATATTATTATCACTTCTGATAATTTTATAACAAGTCAATGGGAGAAATCAGCATGGCACTCGGAAAACAGGCAAAAGTCTTGACGAAACAGCAGCAGGACACGGTTTTGAGCTATTTGAGCACGACAAGACACGGGTTGCGGAACAAAGTCATTTTTCTGCTCTCGGCGCGGGCGGGGCTTCGAGCTACGGAGATAGCACATCTGACTTGGAACATGCTCACAGACGCTTCTGGCGCTCTTGGTAACTGCATTTCTCTGACGGACAGTGCAAGCAAGGGGAAATCGGGGGGTGTCGTGTGGCTCAACAAAGAATTGAAAGCAGCACTTGACGGTTATAGAAAATCACTCAAAAACGTGTCTGCTGACGACAGGGTCATCAGAAGCGAACGTGCAAACGGATCAATGACAGCACAGGTTATCGTGAATATGTTTGCGATCTGGTACAAAAAGATGGGCTTTGATGGCTGTTCAAGTCACAGTGGCAGAAGGACTTTCATCACAAATGCGGCACGAAAAATTAGTTCTGTCGGAGGATCAATGCGAGATGTTCAAGCACTGGCGCGTCATTCTTCTCTGTCTATGACGCAAAAATACATTGAAAGTGACGTTCTTGCTCAACAGAAGGTCGTGAATCTTATCTAAAAAACAGTGATTTTATCAGGCTTTTTCAATGAGTTAGTCGCTTGTTTTCTGTGCATGAATTGTGCAGGAATTAATTGTGCAAGATTATATTCTTAAATGATATTTAATATCAATTACTTACAGAGACTATTGGAATTATCTTGCGTTGACATAGCACTTCTTTTAGACGACTGTTTTACTGCTAACTACTTGATAATACTAATTATTCGCGCGTAGCTCATTGGTAGAGCATTGCTTTGACATAGCAGGGGTAGGAAGTTCAATTCTTCTCGCGCGAACCATCAACAAAATCAATGACTTAGAAATATAATAATTATCAGTCAAGTAAAATAACTGACTGGCGATATTCTACGCATGGATTTCTCGTTTATATTCAATGGTTTACGATGTACTTGCTCTTGACGATTGTGCAAGAATTGTGCAAGATTTCCATATGGGACGAATCAAAAAAAGCAGCACTATTGAAGTCGTGGAAGGTGTTTTTCTCAAGCAGCACAGAAACGGCAAATGGCACTACTACTTCAAAGTAGACGGTATACAGTTCAGGCAATCGACAAAAACAAAAGACAGAACAGAGGCGACACAGATTGCACTCAAAGATTATCAAGATGCAAAGGACAAAAAACGGTCGGGAAAAGTTGTCGAAAAAATCTCTTTCAAAAAACTGGTCCAGAAATATTTGCAAAATCTAAAGGGGCAGTCGGCAGCAAAAGTAGAATATCATACGGGCACGATCAAGCGTCATTTGAGTCCGTTCTTTGAGAAATATGACGACATTTCAAAAATCAACAAGGGCACGATCAATGACTATGCAGCGCACAGGAAAAACAAGTCGGGTCAAGTAGCAAAAAATCGCACACTCAATCGTGAAAGCGGCGTCTTGAATCAACTGTTCAAGTTTGGCAGCGATTACGGCTGGTGCGAAAAAGATTTAAGATTTCAATATCAGTCTGAAAAAGACTCTGGAAGACGTGTGCATTTTACAGGTGACGAATTTATAACATTGGTCGAAACATCAGGGAAAAGAATAAAAGAACTTAAGGCACTTGAAGGTCAGGGTCGTGGCTTATTGACGAATCAACTATGGGCGAGACTTTTATTACATGACATCATAATTTTTATTGCGAGCTGCGGTGTCAGAGTTGATGAACTTGGCACAATAAGATGGAAAGACATTGATTGGGAAAACGAAAAAGTAAAATTGAACTTCGCAGGAAAAACAAAAAGCAATCGGTCATTTCTTGTTATAAACGACGGTGTAAAGGCGCTTAGGCGTATCAAAGAAAGACGCTTGGAATATCTCGGCGACGAGGCTTTGAATGATGAGGAAAGAATAAAATCACTGCCGAACGGGAAATTTATAAAGTCGCTCAAGGGCGGGCTCAGAAATTTATTGGAAGAATGTGGATTTAAATACAAAGATGATGGCTCAGATAAGCACACATTGACTTCTTTGCGTCATAGCTATGCGACGATTATGCTGACAAGAAAAAAAGGGGAGAGAGCGACAATACGGGGATTGGCGAAGCAGATGGGAACTTCAGAACGCATGATTGAGAAACATTACGGACACGATACTGCTGAAGATTATAGGAGTGAGTTGACTGTCGAGAAAAATGAATCCCCTGAAAAAAAGAAATCTTTTGGTAAAGGTCAATCTCTTGAAGAATACGAATTGCTTGATGAAGAATGATGTTTCCTGAATTTGATTATTTCTTCAATCTATTGATAAAAGATTCTTTCAGGGCGACAAAACTTTTCACTTGTTCCAGTGTCATTTTCAGCAGATCAATCGGCTGATTTTTAAGTAAATCAAGAATCTCATTGAGCAATTTCATCTTGGCTTTATCGGGGGCAGACACGTCATTGATGAACAGTTCATAGAGGTCAACGTCAAGGGCATCGGCGATCTCGGCAGCAGTCTCAATGCGGGGTAGAAAGATGGCGCGTTCTATGTTGCTGACAGTATCGACGCTCTTATCAATCAGTTCCGCAAGTTTTTCTTGAGAGATTTTCTTCTCTTTTCGTAATTTCTTAATTCTGCTCCCGATACGGATATGAAGGCTCTTTTTGCTCATATTCGTAGTGTAAATTAGTGAAAATCATCAAAACATTGAGTTATTATACGGATTACTGTTGATCTTAAATACAATACGGAATATGGTTGGTTTCTTAAGCGTTCTGCGAGGGAATCGGCGTGTCGGCGAAAACGAATAACAAGGCAAACGATGACGATGACAATGTTTTTCGGTCACTCGTCACGCTGGAAGCATTGAAAAAAACAAAAAATGTCAGGGCGGTCGTTATCAAGGAATTGAAGCGTATGTCTGAGACAGAAAGCGCAGAGAACAAATGTATTCTGTTAGCGGCTGCGGATTTATTGGAAGACAGAAAAATCTTATGACGGTTCACTGAAAAACAGATAGAGGAAGCAACATAATGAAATTTTTATCACATACTAAGACGCACATCAGAAAAGTTAAAACAAAAACTGGCGTAAAAAGGGTTCTTGTCAAGTGGCATAGTAATAGAATCAACAGAAAACCAAAAAAGCGTTAAGGGTGACGGCGGAAGAAAATCTTGAGCGAAAAAATCTGCTGCTGGCTGCTGCGGAGTTGCTCGAAGATAAATTTTTTATTGGATAATTGGAGATAAATAAAGTGCTCTTTTTCATTTCTGTTCCGCTTTCATTATTCATTTGGTTTCTCTGCGCTCGTTTTGCGTTTCGTTTTTTCGATGTGATTGCATTATTATTCACCATTATCGTTTTTTTCTTTGTGCTGAATAGTGCTGGTGGAAAAGCTGAGTTGGCAGTAATTATAGGAGTAATTGTTGTTCTTTTTATTGGCCTCATGGTGCTGGGCGAGCTTTTCGTCCTGTTCGTAAAATTCATAGATAAACTTTCTTTCGGCGGCGGGGCTACTCAGGAAGACGAATATCGACACAGTAAGTGTCGTACACATTACGATACTTTAGGAGTTGCACAGGATGCTCCCTTTGAAGTAATTAAGGCAGCTTA
>JAZDJV010000104.1:0-2645 GCA_043803585.1 Microcaldota archaeon
TGCCGGCCTGCCGTTCTGGTGCGTGATGCTCTGCAGAAGGGGCCTGTCAATCAGATTGTGCGGCATAACAGCCGTGAACTGCGAGCGCGAAACTTCATCTGCCTCAGGCGTTCCTGCGCGCAGATAGTTCAGGCTGAAGCCGTGCTCATTGTAAACGTCTGTGAATTTTGCGATGCGCGGATGGACGACGGGCGTGATGCCGATTTCATTGAGCATCGCAATCACTTCCTGCGATTTTCCGAGCGAATAAGCGCCGAGCACCACGTTTCTGTGGAGGTGAGCTTTTTCCCTCAGCCATTTGTCAAGCTCAGCCTGCACTTCGCCTGCTGACGGGAATTTGAACTGCGGAAGGCCGTATGTGGACTCCACGACAAGCGTTCCGCACTCGGGAATTTCGCAGGTGCCGAAAAGCTGGGAGCTCTGCTTTCTCACGTCGCCGGTGTAAACAATTCTCTCGCCGTCTTTTGACTCGATAAGAAACTGCGACGAGCCTAGGATGTGGTTTGCGTTCAGCTGAGTGACGCTCATCCCGTCAAAATCATGCTTCTGGCTGTATTTTTTTGCGTTAAGATGGCCGTAGCCTGCCAGGTCGCACGTGCCGTGCGTGGCTATCACAGGCGCATCGTGCTTCTTCAGGTGGTCGCTGTGCGCGTGGCTCACGCCCACAAGAACATTCTCAGCGCTGCGCTGCTTTCTTGAAGGATCCAAAATCAGCCTGCAGTCTGAGCTTTCGCTTTCCACCACTATCCCTGAATCATAGCTCAGTCTCACGCAGCGTCACCGATAAATAAAAATCAGAAGTAGTATTTAAGGATTTAATTTCGGTTTTTCAGCCGTCCTGATTGAGTTTGCCTTCGCTTCCAGCGCCGCGCGCTTTTCTGTGCGTTCCGCCGCCAGCTGCAAATGAGCCTGCGCCAGCTTGTTTTCTGTGCGTTCCGCCGCCAATCATTTTTCTCAGCGACTCTGCGCCAGCCTGTTTTCTTCCCGCCCCTAACCCGTTTGCGTTGCAAGTTTCCATAATCTAGCCTCCTTTAAGTTTGGTCTCCCATTCAAATCACTCCTAATTAGTTGTCCTCTGCATCCATTAGTAATCCCCTGCTCCGTCCATCTAAATCACCTGTGTTATTTCATCAGATGCAGGTATTTAAATGTCTACTACTAAAAGTAGATTATGACTGTACAAAGACAGGCGATGCAGGTCAGCCCCGATGAATTAAGAAAATTGGCAAGTGAATTGGAAAAAGAAGGGAAGAAGGTGTCGGGACAGTTTAAATTCAAATTTAATGCAAAGAAAAAATGGCAAGTGAACATAATAAATGAAACAAAAGCCTGTGACACATGGAAATTTGAATGAATGTGAAAATTAAATCTTGTTTTAGTGAAATCACGGGCAGGGGTTTAAATATTGTAAATTACAATATTGGAGCTAACTAGGATATGGGAGATACGAGATGGCAGCAAAAAAATCAGAGATTTATGATGTCATAATCATCGGCATCGGGCCTGCGGGCCTGTCTGCAGGGCTTTACGCGGGAAGAAGAGCGCTGAAAACGCTGATTATCGGCGAGACTCTCGGCGGACAGATCGTGCTCACGCCCGAAATGGCCAATTATCCGGGAATCAAAAAAATCAGCGGCTCAGAGCTTTCCAAAATTATGGAGGAGCAGGCGAAAACAGCCGGCTGCGCCGTCAAATACGAGAAAGTGGGCAAGCTTGAGCTGAAAGGCGAAGATAAAAAAATCTCCACTGACAAGGGCGAATACTCGGCAAAGACAGTGATAATCGCGACAGGCAGCTCATACAGAAATCTGAACGTGCCTGGCGAGGACAAATTCATAGGCAGAGGCGTATCATACTGCGCCACCTGCGACGCGCCGTTCTTCAAGAAAAAGAAGGTGGCTGTTGTCGGAGGCGGCGAGTCAGCAGTGGTGGCTGCCCTTTATCTGAATGACATTGCTTCTGAAGTACATATTGTCCACAGAAGAGACGACCTGCGCGCAAGCGCAGCATCGCTTGAAAGAGTGAAGCGGTCGAAGATAATTCTTGATTTGAACAAAACAGTCGAGAAAGTCGAAGGAAAAGATTTTGTCGAAAAAATCACGCTGAAGGACGTTTCAACAAACAAAACATCAGAGCTGAAAATCGACGGCCTGTTCATTGAAATCGGAAAAGTGGCCACAACTGCTTTGGTCAAGCAAGCGGGGGTGGAAGTGAACGAAAAAAGCTTCATCGCGGTGAACCGCGCGCAGGAGACAAACCTTGCGGGCGTGTACGCCGCAGGCGACTGCACAGAGCACATTGCGCAGGTCGTGACCAGCGCGGGCGAGGGCGCGACAGCAGCCACGCAGGCTTACTATCTCATAAAGAAGCCGAAGTATCAGACGCCGGATTACCACTAAAATAATCGATTATTCGCTAATGCTTAACATCTGTTTTAAGCCAGCTCTGCCCTGGCTGAGCCAATACTCATTTTCTTCAGAATTATTGCTGTCATGGACTTTTGAAAAGTTTGCTTCCAGCAGATGCATGGCGTGGGCTAATTTAAGATAAGTTTGCAAGGAATTCAGCTCTCGCTGTGTTAATTTCACTGTTTTCTGGTATTCTTCAAGAGCAATTTTGAAATTTCTTTCACTACTTCCCTTATT
>JAZDJV010000105.1:0-7413 GCA_043803585.1 Microcaldota archaeon
GCCGGCCCTCTTATTTTTTCCGTGAATAAGTATGCCAAATCGTTGTAAAGCTCGATGTAAAGCGTGATGTCGGGATTGTCCAAATCAACTTTCACGCCTGTTTTGTCTTTTACAAACTGCCCGATTTTTTTGTTAACCTCATCCGATCTTATTTTGATTGTCTTGTCAATGCGCTGGGTGCTCAATGCAAATGATTTTGATTTTGCAACTGCGGGCAGGAAATCTTTTTTCACCTTTCTTTGAATGGCCTCGATGCTCAAACCGCATTCCTCGGCAGGCGAAAAAGAAATAATGCCGAAAACTCTTTTTAGTTTTTTCATGGCGCGCCCTTCAGCAGTCGCCGTGTTTGTTTTAACATAAATCCTCCAGTGTCGGCTCTCCACCTCTGCCTTTGGCAGGGCCATCTGGATGTTCTGGACCAGCCTGCGGATGAACTGCCTGCGCACAGGCATTGATTTTGTGTAGATTTCGCCGTGCCTGACAATAATAACCATAAGTTAGGTGAGGGGCTAATCAAATAAAAGCTTATATATCCCGCAAAGGATTAAAGAATTGCAGCAGTTGAAATTGGAGATGATATTAATGGCAAGTCAGGAAATTACTTTGGCCGCGCTTACAGCGCTTTTTGTTGCGGGAATATCTGTTGTTATTCTTTTTTCACCGTCTGCAGTTGCGGACGACCAGTCGGCAAGAAAACAGTTCAGCTCAGCAGCCGAGCTTGCGGCGTTTCTGGAAGAAAACGGAGGCAGCTACGGCTATTACGGCGGTGGGATTAGGGACGTCACAACGGGAATAACCGGCGGCATGCCGATGGCAACTGGCTCAGAGGAGAACTATGACTCGGGCCAGAAGAACGACGGAACATCTGATTATTCAACCACTAATATACAAGTCGAAGGAGTCGACGAGGCTGACATAGTGAAGTCAGACGGGGATTATTTTTACATTGTCGACGGCGACAAAGTGGTGATTGTTGACGCTTATCCTGCGGACCAGATGCAGATTGTTTCTGAAATTTCATTTATTGAGAACGATTCATACTATGAGACGCCGAGCGAAATATACATAAACGGCGACAAGCTCGTTGTTTTCTTGAGCAGGCAGCCGAGGTGTTATTACAATTATTACGGAGAGGAATCAGATCCATGCGATGGGCCCACGTCTGTTGCAATGGTATATAATGTCGCAGACAGAACAAATCCCATTCTTTTCAACGAGATGGAAGTTGACGGCTGGTATTACAATTCAAGGATGATAGGCGACTATGTTTACTTCATTGCCCAGGACTCAGCTATGGTGGCTGAGGACGGAGTAGTGCCTATGCCTATGGTGAAATCTGGAGGACAGGAGAAAAAGATACAGGCAGAGGAAGTGTATTACTTTGACATGCCTGACTACAGCTATTATTACACAATGATATTCTCCTTTGACGTTAACGACAACAGCGGAGCGTATGACGACGAAGTGTACCTGACAGGGTACACCCAGAACATGTATGTTTCGTCAAAGAACATTTATCTCACATACCAAAAGACGCTCAGCAATGAGTATATAATGGACAAGATGTTTGAAGACGCGCTTTATCCGTTCATTCCTGAAAGCGTCAAGGCTGAAATTGAGGCAATACGAAACTCAGATACTGAAGATTACGAGAAGATGACTGAAGTGTGGTCTGTTCTTGAAGATTATCAGGACACGCTTACAAAAGAACAGGCAGTTCAGCTGGAGCTTGACATATTCAACAAAACAATGGAAGTGAATGCTGCTCTTGAAAAAGAGATGGAGAAAACGTATATCCAGAAAATCATGATTGAAAACGGAAACATTGACTACAAAAAGGCGGGCGAAGTTTACGGCAGGCCGCTCAACCAGTTCTCAATGGACGAATTCGACGGCCATTTCAGGATTGCCACAACCACGGGCTGGGGCACAAATGCAAACAATTATGTCTCTGTGCTCAACGGCAACATGGACGTTGTCGGAAAGCTTGAGAACATCGCGCAGGGCGAAAGCATCTACTCGGCGAGGTTCATCGGAAACAGGCTGTATCTCGTCACTTTCCAGAAGACAGACCCGCTGTTTGTGATTGACCTGCAGAATCCTACAAGCCCGGCCATACTTGGCGAGCTTGTGATGCCGGGGTACTCAGATTATCTGCATCCGTATGATGAAACCCACCTGATCGGAATAGGAAAGGGCGCTATTGAAGATGACGGCGGCGATTTCAGCTGGTATCAGGGCCTGAAAGTTTCGCTGTTCGACGTCACTGATGTTGCAAATCCTGCCGAAGTGAGCAGTATAGAAATCGGCGACAGAGGCACTGATTCAGACGCTCTTTGGGACCACAGGGCGTTCATGTTTGACAAGACAAGAGGAGTTGTTGTCATTCCTGTGTCAGAGGCGAAGATAAACGAGACCAAATATCTTGAGGATTGCGAAACATACGAATACAACGACTGCGAGGGCGGAGTGCCTGAATGGGCATACGGCGACACAGTGTGGCAGGGCGCGTACGTGCTTGACATCTCGCCTGAAACAGGCGTGAGCATCAGGGGACAGATAACCCACTATCCGGAGGAGTTTTTCACAGGAGATTATTACTACGGATACTACGGGCCGTACAGCGTGAAGCGCTCAATGTACATCGGCGATTCGCTCTACACATTCTCAAGCAAGATGGTGAAGGCGAACGACATAAATTCGCTTGACAAGATAAGCGACGTTGACCTGCCTTATGAAAACACCGGCTGGGGTGGGCCGTACTACTACTGAGAGTACGGAAATAAAATCAGAACGCGCGCCCGGAAGGGCGCATATATCTCTTTTTTAAATCCAGCTTGCATCTGCTTCAGCATGAAAAAGCTTTTTGCAATCATTGTTTTAGTTTCGTTAATCCTGTCAGCAGGATGCATCGGCGGCACCCCCGCGAATGACGGCAGCGGAACTGGTAATGATAATGGAGCTGACGGCGCGTCTGATGGAAACGACCAGCCAGATGACGGGGCCAACAGCGGCGCCGGTGACATTGGTTCAGGCGCCGGCGACGTGACCAGCCCGGATTTTGACCCGACTTCATTCGGAAGCCCGCACTCCAAAGTGCCGCAGACAAATATTGGGCCCTGCTGCAGCCACCCTTATTACCACAAAACTTACAGGGCTTTTTCAGATGACGGGGTCCAGTTTCAGAAAGAAAACGTGCTCATACGCGACAAAGCAAGCGTGCCGGACATTTTCAGACAGGATGACGGCACTTACATATTGTATTTTGTTGACGGTAGCTACGACACGATGGACTGCGTGGTTTCGCATGACAGCGGCGAAACTTTTGAATACGGAGACTGCACGATTTACGGCTTCACGGAAAGCAAAGCATGGGACCCCGAAGTCGTGAAAACAGACGGCGGCTATTACAGGATGTATTTCTTCGCCCCTGACATGGAGCAGATGGGGAGCGCGGGTGTTGGAAGCGAAGGAAACAGAATAATGAGCGCTGTTTCAAAAGACGGGATAAACTGGCTCCAGGAAAGCGGAGTCAGGTTTGAGCATGATGGCGTTCTTGATCCTGCGGTTATCAAAATAGGCGACAAATGGAAGATGTACACATGGTACATGGTCGGCGAAATGGATTCCACAGTCGTGATTGCGACAAGCGATGATGGCATTAATTTTGCTGAGGAAAAAGAGATTGACATCGGCGGCGGAATACCCGAGATAATCGAGAACAACGGCAAATACCAGCTGTTTTTCTGCGGAAACGGGATAGAATTCGTGACTTCAGACGACGGCGTGAACTGGAACAATGACGCTGCAACAGCCCTTCAGCCGGACGAAGGCAAGATAACCTGCGACCCGACGCTTGCAGAAACAGACGACGGCTGGGTTCTATATTACAAGACGCAGTGAATAAAAAAATGCTCCTATCGGGATTTGAACCCGAGTCGCAGGCTTGAAAGGCCCGTATCCTTAACCGAACTAGAAGATAGGAGCTGTAGTGTGTTCTGTTGTCTTATAATGTACAGCATTTATAAAGTTTTTTTGTGCCGCTTTTTTCTAAAACGGGGCTTATATGGTCTCCTTTAAATACTAGAACGGCAGAATTAATACAACAGGTGCAACAATGGTAATTTTTCCGGAAATGAAGGAGCGCAGAATCAGGAAGAAAGTGTGCAGAAAATGCAAGTCAGTCAGTGCATACACTGCGACGCAGTGCAGAAAATGCGGCTCCAAACAGCTAAGAAATAAGAAGGGCGAAAAGAAAGTCAAATAATTAAACAGGTGAAAATTGAAGTTAATCGCGCAGGAAGTAAAATGCTGCGCTTAAACTTTCATTGACAGAGAGGATGAAAAAATGAAATCAAAGCCTAGGGCTTGGAAAAAGAAAGGCCGCATGCGCTGGAAATGGAAGAAGAAAAAGATGCGCAGGCGAAAACGCCAGCGAAAACAGAGGGTAGGCAAGAAGTAAACTTTTTCTCTGTTAAGTCAATCGCATTCTTGCAGAATGCTCAAACTTTTGCGCTTCGCGCAAAATCGCGTTTTGCTCTGCTAACTATTAAATGCTTCTGCATAATCTGTTGGTATGTTATTAAACAAAACGCTCAAAGAAAACAGTTTAATCAAAAGCCCATTAAGCCTGCTTTTTATATTGTCTTTTGCATTAAGTTAGCCGCAAGCAGGGGTGCCGGAGCTAACCCTTTTTTTATGAAACCAGAGGGTCTCCAACGGAAAACGGGTGGGGTTTAGGACCCCATGGCCTAGCGCCTACACAGGTTCAAAGTCTTCTCGCTCCGGAAGGGGCGGAAGAGCGAAAATCCTGTCCCCTGCACTTTTTATTCTTTGATTGTCTAAAACAAAATCAGGCGGTTCAATGGGCGAAGGACAGGCGCTTAGAAAACTTTTGAATGAATCTTCGAAAAGAGCGCAGCACCTGAAAGAAATTCAGCAGGAAGCGGTAGGCATCAACGTAGACCTTAACATTCTTAGAGCCCAGCTTAAATTAATAGAAATGGGCAAGCAGAAGGGAAATATCCCCGCGATTAAAGAAGAGATAGGAAAAACTGAGCAAAAATACGAAGAAGCCCGCGTAAAATTCAAGGCTGCTGACAAAGAACTTTCTAAAGCAGAACAAGAGTTCAAGGGGGAAATAGCGAAAAGCATAAAAGAGAAAGAAGCAAAAAAACAGGCGGAAAAAGAGATAAGAGGAAAAACGGAGAGAGAGGCAAAAGAAATAGCGAAAAGAGTAGAAGAGGAAGTGGCAAAAGAAAGAGAGAAGAGGGCCCGAGACCTTGCAGAAATAAAAGATGCAACCGGCAATTCAACAGGCGGGGGGCAGGAGCTGCTGAAAAAGGCGCAGCAAGATGTGGCAGGCATTAAAATAGAATTAGACGGGCTCAATATCCAGCTTAAATTAATCGGGATGGGCAGAGAGAAGGGAGATGCCCTGGAAATCCAGAATAGAATAGAAGAAGCCAAAGAAAGGCTTGCAATAGCCAATTCAAAGTTTAGAACTGCTAACAAGGAGAGATTTGACGCAAGGCAGCAGTTAGCACAAAGAACAGAGGAAAGAAAAAAAGAGGATGAAAATAGAGCGGCGAAGGAACGAGAAGAGAGAGCCGGCGAATCTATGAAAAAGAGGCGCCAGTTTTAAAAGTTTATTCTGCTTTGTACGGCGCATAGACAGCCAGCTTGCCTTCTCCGTCCCTCAGATAAAGCGCGTCCTCGTCATTGTTCCAGACAGCGCCTGACGAGCACCAGTAAAGTTCATCTGATGAATTCTGGCCGCAGCCAGTGCGCAGCACAAAGTCATCGCCGCTGCGCAGAGTGAAGTTTCCAAAAGTGTACATATTTGTGGCCCTGTCTTTCGCAGTCCAGCCCAACATGCTTATGTCCCCGCTGCAGTTGTTTTCAAGGATTACGTATTCATCGTTCAAGTTTGAGCTGTCATCGTCCTCTGCGTCATAATGGAAATCGAACACAGCGATGCAGGCGGTTTCAGAGCGCTGCCATATTCCAATTTCGGCGCCGATTGCCGCTGATTCTGCGTTCTCAATTTCTGGGCGCTTTTTTTCGTCAGAGCTGTAAAAATACGAATGGGCGTAGCCCTGCTCAGCCAGTTCAAGATTCACAAGATCGTTTCCAGCGTAAACATAGCGCAGAAACCTTCCGTATTTGTCCCTGTCTGTCGTGTCTTTTCAAGTTTTATTTCTCTGTCCATTATAAAACTCTCAAGCGCGATTTTCGCCTCGCTGTAATAAAACTGGCCTTCTTCGGGAGTGTTTATCCCGAGCAAACGCACTATCTCACCCGTCGAGATTTTGAATGTGTCGCCGTCAATCACTTCTGAAGCAAAAGCAGTTTCTCTTGGATTATTTTCAGCAGGCAGAAGCAGGCCTGAAGAATGTGCGAAAATTAGAATAGCAAATGCAGACAAAATAAGAATCAATTTCACTGCCATAGTTTTTTTCATAAGTATATTACGCAGTTGTTGAATATAAGAATTAGCGCAGCTAGGCCGCGTTTCACGAATTGAGCACGCAGCGGCCCAGCTCTGTTAGCTGGAGCAGCTCGTCGTCGTTTATCAGGCCCATCTGCACAAGGCCGTTTGCCGGCTTTCTGGCGTACAGGCAGTGGAACAGGCGGGATTCATCGCATCCGATTTTCGCCTGCAGTTCATTCACTGACATCGGGCTTTCCTCCAGGCTGTGCAGTATTGACGCCTGCTCGTCTGAAAGCATGGTCTTCACGGAGCTTTTTATCATAGGAAGCTCCTCTACGCCGTTGCCGTTTGTGAAATAAACAGGAATTCCGGCTACGTGCGCAGCGGCGATTAAGTAGTAATTCATGTAGCTGTGGTCGATTATGTGGACCACCGGATTCTCATAAGACTTTATTGACTTGCAGATTTCCTCGATGCTTTTTCCCATGCCGAGCACTTCGGTTGAGACAGCCTTGTCAATGGCGAATTCGTTCCTGAGCGCGACCACCTTCTCAATCTCGTCGCTGGCAGCTGCAAAAACAAGCTTTGAAGTTGAAATCTTCTGCAGGGATTTTATTACTGCGTCTTTGTTTTCCCTGACGCTTACTATTTGTGTGACCGGCATTTGGTTCCCTCTAAAACAAGCAAAAAATAAATTTTCCTAGTGCGCACCCAGCAGAAAAGATAAGTTTATATACATGTCATGACTCAATCATGACTATCATGATAGGTTCATGATATGTCTTCGCGACAGTCATGAGCTGAATGTGATAAATATGACACAATCAAACTCAGTCAAAGACCTTGCAAGAGATAAGACAGAACTAGAATTTAAAGACATCACCTTTGACGTGAAGTATGATAAAGAGCAATTCAAAGACCCTGAAACAATCGGACTGCTCCTATACAGGTTATCCAGAGAGAGGGAGAAGACAAACCAG
>JAZDJV010000106.1:0-2851 GCA_043803585.1 Microcaldota archaeon
AATTGCAAGATAGTTGGACACAAAACCCGGATTTAGTTTAAGGCTTCCAGCTATCTTTCTGACTTTCACCGCTTCAGCGGGGTGAAACAGCAGGTAATCCAGCAGTTTGCATCTCTCGGGGGTGGAAAATAGTGTTTGCATGGTATAAACATATTGTTTATGCTATATAAACATGTTGTTCAGAAAAGTTAAACACTTTGTTTATGTAATATAAACAGCCTGGCGCAGGCAGTCACATCTCCATTATTTTCTCGACGACCTTGTCCGCGTTCTCATAAAGCTCTTCAAGCGTGCCCTCGTTAAGAATTTTGAAGTCGGCCATCTTCAGCACCTTGTCAAGGCCCTTGTTCACCATGTCGCGCCTGTCGCGCTCGAAAAATTCCTCGACATCCTGCGGGTCTTTGTCTGTCCTTCGCGCGTATCTTTCGAGCTTGTCCGCGTGGACTTCAATAAGATAAAAGTCTCCGGACGCCTCGTTTCTTATCAAGTCAACTTCCTCAGGCGAGCGGAATCCGGTCACTATGTAATTTTTTTCTTCCTTCATTTTCTCCAGCAGGAGCTTTGCGACAATGGCCATTCCGCCCTCCTGTCTCAGCTCGTCGGCGAAAATAGAAAGCGATCTCTTGTCTGTTTCAAGCCCTCTTTTCTCGGCTTCGGGAATAAGCCCGTCCCTGCCCAGGTCCAAGTGCGTGAAATTGTATCTCTCGGCGATGTGCACTGCTGCCGTGTCTTTTCCGCTTCGCGCGAGCCCTGTTATTCCGATTATCATTTCAACCACCCTGTCATGATGAACCAGTTTTTCTTGAAGCCCATCTTTGAATACAACTTGATTGCCCCTTCATTTTTTATGTTAACTCTGAAAGAAATTAATTTAACTCTGCTTTTAGCCCATTTTTTCATAGCACTCATAAGGGCGGTGCCAACGCCTTTGCGCCTAAAATTTCGTAATACTGCTAACTCACCAAAGTAGCATTCTTTTTCTATTTTGTAGATAGGAGGTCTTTTCTTTATTTGGCATGCGCTGTAACCTATGATTTTGTTGTTATCAATTGCAACAAAAAATGCCTTATCTTTTTTTCTGAGATAACTCTTAAAGTGGGTTAATATTATCTTTTTGCATTGCTGCCTTGTTTTCATTGAATAAAGACGACTATCATAACGACGATGTTCTGTCATAAAACTGTTATACCACATCGGAAACAGCTGTTCAAGATCCTCTTTTTTAGCGCGCCTGATCATCATTTGTATCACATCAAAACATTTCTTTCTTCAGCCTGCCGTTGATTTCCCCTGCCCAGACTTCGAGCATCATCTTGCGCGCATCTTCGTAGTCTTTTGTCCTGCCGAGCGCGCAGCCGAGCTTCACGTATGCTGTTTCCGGCAGCATGTCCTCCAGAAATATCACGCCTGCCGTATATAACTTCCTTCCTGTGGCGTAGACAAACGGGTCAAGCCTGCCGTTCAGCGTCTGGGCGGCGGCGCACATCAGGAGGCCGCTGCTCACTGCTTTTTCAATTGATTTCTGCCACGACTTTGAGCTGGCAAGCGAAACGTGCCCGAGCCCCGTGGCTTCAATTATGATTCCCCTATATTTTTTTGAAATGTAATGGTCAATGATCTCTGGGTCTGCGCCGGGATAAGCTTTTACAATGGCGACTTTTTCTTCAAATGAACTGTCTGCTGACATTTTTCCACTTTCATTTCTTTTTTTGTATTCTTTGTTTGTGACTTCGATCTGGCCGTTCGCCCAGACAGACGCAAGCGGCGAGTCGTTTATTGACTTTAACGCATCCCTTCTGCTTGTGTGCATCTTTCTGACCTTTGTTCCGCGGTGGAAATGGCAGTAGTCGTCGTCCATGTTCGCGTGCATGCACACTCCGACCTCGGCGAAATCGCTGTAAGCCGCGATATTCGCGGCGCAAATGAGATTCATGGCCGAATCGGCGCTGCCCCTGTCTGTCGACCTCTGGGCTCCGACAAAAACAACGGGCTTGCCGAGATTCTTGAGCATGAATGACATTGCGGCTGAGGTGTAATGCATCGTATCAGTGCCGTGGGCAATGACAACCCCTTTTATTTCTGGGTCATTCAGCTGCGCAGCAATCTCTTTTGCGAGTTTCTGCCAGTCAGCAGGCTGGATATCCTCCGAGAAAATCTGAAGTATCTGTTTGAACTCTTTTATGCGCACCCTCTGGCTCAGCTCAGGCACAGCTGACATCAGGTCATTGACATCAAGAGCAGGAGCCACGCCTCCTGTCTCATAATCAACTTTGGAAGCGATTGTCCCTCCTGTTGAAATCAGCGCAATCGCAGGCAGCTTTTCGTCCTGCTCAATTTGTTTTTTCGCCGGCTTTGCCTTCGGCGCCTGGAAAACTTTTTCAATTTTCTCTTTTCCTGTGAGCTTTATGCCGACGTTGTATCCGCTTTCAAGCTTGAGGACGAGCGTTTCGACTGAGCTCATCTCGGTCTTAGGCATTATGACGCCTTCGTGAGTCTTTCCGCCTGAAGTTATCTTTATTCTGTCGCTTATCTTCGCGCTGTCCAGCTTTTTCAGAATTTCCTGCGGATAATCCATGTTTTATCAACTCATTTGAATATTATAACGCTTCTGAAATAAAAGTGTGTGGTTTATAATCTAATGTATAATAGATATGTAAGTACTACAATACCATGCTATTTAAAGAGTAATCGTGTGAATTACACATGATTAAAGAGAATTATTCGGTTTTATTAAACAAGAAATTTAGAAAGAAGCTTTTTGAAGATTCGATAGAAAAATTTGGAAGTCAGGCAAGATTAGCTGAGTATTTAGATTCAAAATTGTCAGAGAGAAAAGTTATTGGCGTCGATG